>JADKCL010000005.1:300000-383628 GCA_016718825.1 Bacteroidota bacterium
TCAATTTGATGGGCGTGCGCTACCGACACAAGGTCTGCGATCAATGGCTCCACGAAGGTCGCACCTTGGACTACGTGATTGAAAACCTTCGTGCCGCCAACTTCGATCCCGAATTTTTTGCAACCTATGAAGTTGAAATCGCCGCACTTTATACCGCCAAAACCGGAAAACAGGTTCGGCAAAAAAGTCGGGGAAGCCTCCTCTCCATGATTTTTGGCAAACATTCGCTGGCCAAGCCAGCCGTTTCATCCACAAATATCCACTGAACTCCAGCGCGTTGAAATTATGAGTACTGTCGATCATTCTTTGTCCTTGACCCCGCCGGCACAGATGTCGGGGGTGGAAAGATTGGGTGCCTTGCTTACCGGGCTCGGTATTTTGGCCTTGTTGGTGGGATTTTTGAGTGCAACGCCATTAAGTCCCTGGCTTGTGATGGGATTCGGAGGCGCATTTATCGTATCCGCGGGCGTGCTGAGCTCAATCAACCGCAAGAAATATAGATCCTTGAGTGCGATATGCCTGTTCACGGGCGTCATCAGCCTGGTATTGTTGGCTTTGCGAGCCAATTTGACAGGTTGGGCCATGTTTGCCGCAGTTTTTGTCGTGACGGCCATTGGCGCGACCATCTATTTCTGGGGAGCATTTGGCAAAGGTCCTGCCGGGATCAAGAACAATGGCATTTTTCACAGCGAAGCAACCCGGCAAGCCGGAGCGATTAGCTGGATGCTCGCCATTGCCTTCACAGGATTTTACATCATTCTCTATTGGTTTCCCGATCAGCTTTTTGGCCTTGTGGCTGCTGCCGATCCGCTTTACCATGCGATTACGGGCAAAAGCACCTATTGGATTGACGAACAGGGCATGGGCCATGTGACCAATCAATGGTTTGTCTACGGCTTCATTTACACGGTTGCCGTGGTCGTGATGGGTTTCCGTTTTATCCTGAAATATCGGCACAGCAAATACCAAATCGTGCGTACACTTTGCGTGGCCTTCTTTCAGTTGGTCATCGCATTTGCGTTGCCGACGGTTTTTGAGGTGTTGAATGAAAAGCAACGCGTTCAATTTGAGCCGGCAGTTGCTTCCTATTTGCCTGTCTATCAGGGCTACGAATCAGCCAAGAACGAGTACTACGCTGTGAAGGACAGCGTCGACAAAGGTGTGAACACCGCGCTTTACAGCCCGATGCTGGCAGGTTTGGAACAACGGTACAACGCCGCCAAGGAGCAAACTTTGGAGGCTCAAGGACCGATGCTCGCCAAACGTCCGCAGGTGACTGCGCATTATTTCAGCTATTTCTGGCCATTGGGATATGACCGATTGACGCCGAGTACGATAGAATACTACACAGGCGTCGAGCCATTTGATGGTGTGCACGTGCCGAGCAGCGATGGCAAATACTTGACCACACAAGCTGGATTTGGCACATTCGGATGGATTGCGATCGGCTTCGGCATCTTCATGAGCTTTGTCGGGGTGGTTGTGCTGACCTATTTCTTTGGGAAACGTTGGTATTGCTCATTCGTCTGCGGTTGTGGCGGTTTGGCCGAAACGGCAGGCGACCCCTTCCGGCAGCAGAGCGACAAGTCACTCAAGGCCTGGCGCATCGAGCGCTGGTCGATTTATTCGGTTTTGGGCCTCATCACCTTGGTGACGGTACTGCTGTTGGTCGACTGGAAATTGCATTTCCTTGGTGAAGGCTTGAAGGGAAACCTTAAAAGCGGATACGGTTTCCTCATCGGATCCTGCTTTGCAGGGGTCGTTGGGACCGGGTTCTATCCGATCTTGGGTTCGCGCGTTTGGTGCCGTTTCGGATGCCCGCAAGCGGCCATTTTGGGGATTATCCAGAAATACTTTTCCCGTTTCCGTATCACCACCAATGGCGGTCAGTGCATCTCTTGCGGCAATTGCAGCACCTATTGTGAGATGGGGATCGACGTCAAGTCCTATGCACAACGTGGCGAAAACATTGTGCGTGCTTCCTGCGTCGGCTGCGGCGTGTGCAGCAGCGTTTGCCCACGTGGTGTTTTGAATCTGGAGAATGGTCCAACCGATTCCCGCTACAACGGTTTGGAACCAATTTCGATCTCCGCAGGCGAAATTCAGATCAAGGGTTGATCAAGAAGCAAGGATTGCTGAAGGTCTAAGGGGTCCTCAGAATGTCAATTGAGTTTCCCCAATCGGCATCTGATTAGCGCCTGTCTCGAATTCTTTCCTAATTTCGACCTGTGAATCCAAACATCTTGGTGATTATTCCCGCATTCAATGAGGCGGAGTCGATAGGAAAGGTCGTGGGAGACATCCCCAAGGGATTGGTGAGGGAAGTGGTGGTCGTGAACAACAGTTCGACGGACGCCACGGAAACCAATGCCAAAGCCGCTGGTGCCACGGTATTGCGTGAAACTCGGCGCGGCTATGGATTTGCTTGTCTTTGCGGGATTGCCTATGCGAATGCCAAGCAGGGTGCTGAACGTCCGGATATCATCGTGTTCATTGACGGGGACTACAGCGACCATCCGGAACAATTGCCGGAATTATTGCGGCCGATACTGGAAGAGGGCTATGACATGGTCATCGGTTCACGGGCCTTGGGCGCGCGTGAACGGGGCTCTATGACGCCTCAGCAAGTTTTTGGAAACTGGTTGGCAACCACGTTGATTCGCCTGTTTTACCGCACGCGGTACACTGACCTTGGGCCATTCCGCGTAATCAAGATGGATAAACTGTTGGCTTTGGAGATGAAGGATCAGACCTACGGCTGGACGGTGGAAATGCAACTCAAGGCCGCCAAAAAGAAATTTAAGACAACGGAAGTGCCTGTAAATTACCGTCGTAGGATCGGAGTTTCCAAGGTTTCGGGGACAGTGAAGGGAACGATCCTGGCAGGGTATAAGATTCTTTACACCATTTTTAGATATTTGTAGGCGAATTAGAAGGCGGAATCGATCAAAATGGGTATTGCCATCCTGGTACTTTACTTTGTAGCGCTGACATTTATCTTGATGTACAGTGGCGTACAGGTACATTTGGCCATTTTATATACGCGTTTCCAAAAACGTGAAAAAATGGCCCATGAAGCATTGCCTGCCATGCCGGTTGGTAAACCTTGGCCGATGGTGACGGTGCAACTGCCCATTTTTAACGAAATGTATGTCGTCGAGCGGCTCATCGATTCCATTGCCGCCTTTGACTATCCTGCGGATCGTCTGGAGGTGCAGGTACTCGACGATTCGACCGACGAAACTGTTCAAATCACCGCCAAAAAGGTCGCCGAATGGAAAGCCAAGGGGCTCGACATCGTTCATGTGCACCGCAGCAACCGCCAAGGCTTCAAGGCGGGCGCCCTCAAAGAGGGAATGGAAAAGGCCAAAGGCGAATTCATCGCGATTTTTGACGCCGATTTTCTTCCCCATCCCAATTTTTTGAAGACCACGATTCCGCATTTTCACGATCCCAAAATCGGGGTGGTGCAAACGCGCTGGGAGCATATCAACCGCAACTATTCGATCCTCACGAAACTGCAGGCCTTCGCTTTGGATGCACACTTTTCGGTGGAGCAGCAGGGGCGCAACTCGATGGGCTATTTCATCAATTTCAACGGGACGGCCGGCGTTTGGCGACGTTCGACGATTGACGATGCCGGTGGCTGGCAGAGCGATACCTTGACCGAGGATCTTGATCTGAGCTACCGTGCGCAGTTGAAGGGCTGGCGTTTCAAGTTTTTGGAGAATCTCGATTCCCCGGCCGAGCTTCCCGCGGCTATGGGCGCTGTGAAAAGTCAACAATTTCGCTGGACCAAAGGTGCAGCGGAGACGGCAAGGAAGAATCTGGGTAAGGTTTTGATGGCAAAACTGCCATTCGGCACCAAGGTGCATGCGACCTTTCACTTGCTCAACAGCATGCTGTTCATCTGCATCGTCTTGAATGCGGTGCTCAGTGTGCCACTCGTGTTTTACAACGAAACGAATCCGATCGTCGCTGGCTTGATGCAGTATGCCTCGATCTTCTCGATGTCATTGCTGGCCTTGATCCTGTTTTTCTGGGTCTCGCGACGCAATCGGCTCGGAGGCCGGGGAATCAAGGGCTTCCTGCGCTTTGTGGTGACATTTCCGGTTTTCTGGTGTGTGACCATGGGTTTGAGCTTGCACAATGCCATCGCGACCATGGAAGGTTATATCGGCCGCAAGACGCCCTTCATCCGAACGCCAAAATTCGCCCTGACTGACGGGAAAGATGACTGGAAAACCCGCACCAAATACATCAGCCGCCGCATTTCGCCGATTACCGTTTTGGAAGGCTTGATGCTGTTGTATATCGGTTTTGGCATCGGAATGGAATTCTGGTACGGAAGCTACGGTATGTTGCCCTTCCATATCCTCCTGATTTTCGGGTATGGGCTTGTTTTTTATTTTTCGGTGCGGCACAGCCTGAGGGCCACACACTAGTGGCCATGCAATCCGCCGGCAGCAGCTCTCCGCATTGGATCATGGTCTGGTTTGCAGGAATGTTGGCCTTGGTTGTTGCGACGGGCCGGATGGAATTTGTCAATGCCCCTTATTTGCAAGGATTTGGATGGATCGCGGGCCTCTACCTGCTCGCCTTCCTTGGATATGCCATGATCCTGCGTGCGCCCGAAAACCGAAGTATTTTTCGGATGGCGATCGCGCTTGGCATCATTTTGCGGGTCGGATTGGTCTTTTGTTATCCCAACCTCAGCGACGATTATTACCGCTACATCTGGGACGGCCGCCTTTGGGTGGAGGGGGTGAATCCGATGGACATGTTGCCAAGCGAATGGATGGCCAAACTCGGTCCAGATCAGGTGGGCGATTGGCAATTCCTTTTTGATCACCTGAATTCGAAGCAGTACTACACCGTCTATCCACCTGTTTTGCAGGGCGTGTTTGCCATGGCTGCGAGGATTTCCGGAGGTGATGTTTACTTGGCGGTGGTTGTGCTGAAGTCCTTCATCTTGCTGGCGGAAATCGGTTCCATCTGGATCATGACGAAGTTGACCAAGCGGCTGAACCTGCCTCGAAAGGCGGTGTTGGTGTATGCGCTCAATCCCATGGTCGTGCTGGAACTGATCGGCAATTGCCATTTTGAGGCGCTGATGATATTTTTTGTGTTGGCAGCGATGTGGCTGCTGATGAAATGGGGCATCCTGCCTGCTGCGCCACTGCTCGCCTTGGCGATCGGTACCAAATTGCTGCCCGTCCTGATTTTCCCCTTTTTGATTCGGCGAATGGGTTGGTGGCGAACCCTTGCCTTTGGATTGGTGACTTTGGCCTGCTGCCTGCCGATGTTTTGGTGGATGCTGGATGGGGACCGTTTGGCGCATTTCCAGGAGAGTCTGCGGTTGTATTTCCATTCCTTCGAATTCAATGGCGGGCCTTATTACGCCGTGCGCAGCGTTTTGGGCTACTGGGCGAATCGCATTTTGCCTTGGCTGATGCTGGGATTGATCCTTGTGTCTGCTTGGCGGGAACGCAACCGGGTTTGGACCGGCTTGCCGGCGGCGATGATGTTGGCCTTGACCTTGTATCAGTTGCATTCGCCGGTGATTCATCCTTGGTACATAACGCCTTTGATTGCGATGGCCGCGTTGAGTCCATACCGCTATCCGGTGGTCTGGTCATTTTTTCTGCCGCTCACCTACGTAGCCTATTTTATGCCGGGTGAGGTGCGTGAATCGGGCTTGTTGATGCTGGTCGAATACGGTGTTTTGTTTGCATACGTCGCCTACGAATGGATTTTCAGGCGGCAGCGCCTCACCCTGACCGAATGGATTTTGCGCAGCAATTTCCTTCGTAGACAGGCTCAAAAGAGTATTCCTGCACGACTCAAGATCAAGCAGGCACGCATTTCGAAGCATCTCCAAAAGGGCGAACGCATCCTCGACATCGGCACCGGAAACGGGGGGCTTTGCCGCGCCTTGCGGCTGGAGGGACTGGAAATCCAACCGCTGGATGTCGCCAATCTGAGCTATTTCCCCGAGGTGCAAGCCAAGATTTACGACGGAAACACTTTTCCTTTTCCAGAGAAGTCATTCGATACAAGCTTGATGATCACGATGCTGCATCATACGCCTGATCCTGGGAAAATCATCCGCGAGGCCATCAGGGTATCCAAGGGACGTTTGGTGATCATGGAAGACATCTACCGCAACAAGCTGCAGCAACAGTTGACCTACTTCACGGATTCCTTGGTGAATCTGGAATTCGAAGGGCATCCCCACACCAATAAAACCGATGCAGAATGGCAGGCGCTCTTCAAGGACCTCGACCTGAAGCTGGTGTACCGCGAGGAATTCCGGACGCTGGTGTTTTTTACGCAGGTGATCTATGTTTTGGAGCTTGCTGATCGATCGGATGATTGGGTTGCAACCGCGAATAAGCAAGTCTGAATTTCGCGGTGAAGGCAATTTGATTAATTTGTGGTGAATTGACCCGAAAAGAATGTGAGTGCCGCCCATGAATTTCCCAAATACGATGCCAATGCGCCAAAACGGAGTATTGCCAAGCGCATTCTGACCAATCTGACCTTCTGGGTTTTGATCGCCATCATCGCGGGTGTGTTGCTCGGTCACTTTGCGCCAGAGACCGGCAAGCAGATGGAGGTGATCGGTTCGACGTTTGTGAAGATCATCAAGCTGTTCATTCCTCCGATTATTTTTCTCACGATTGTATTGGGAATCAGTGGGATGCATGACTTGAAGAAGGTCGGCCGGATCGGCGTGAAAGCATTGGTTTATTTTGAAGTGGTAACCACTTTTGCACTCGTGATCGGCATCGCTGTTGCCTATTGGATCAAACCGGGCAGCATTCCGCGGGAGAGTTTGAAGGCGGCGGAGGGTCCCGTCGTCAAGGGAAATGGAGAAGGATTTAGCTGGCTGAAATTCTTTTTGGACAACCTGACGCTTCAGATTTTGGTGGTTGCGATTTTGGTCGGCATCGGATTGCATTTTTACCGTCGCCGCGAATTGGCCTACACAAAGCTGAGTTGGCTCTCCAAATACGTTTTCATGGGGTTGAAATATGTCATGTACCTCGCGCCGTTGGGCGCATTTGGCGGTATGGCATCGGTTGTCGGCAAGTATGGGCTGCATTCGCTCACGCCATTGGCCAAACTCATGGGAACCGTCTATCTGACCATGTTCCTGTTCATTTTTGTGATTCTCGGCGGCATTTTGTGGCTTTACCGCATTCGCATTTGGAAGTTGCTGCGGTTTATCAAGGAGGAACTTTTAATTGTGCTCGGCACATCCTCCTCAGAATCCGCCCTTCCTTCGATCATGGAGAAGCTTGAAAGGATGGGTTGCAGCAAATCAGTCGTCGGCTTGGTCGTCCCGACAGGTTATTCCTTCAATTTGGATGGCACTTCGATTTACCTGTCCATGTCGGTGATTTTTCTGGCGCAATTGTACAATGTTGATTTGAGCTTAGGAGAATTGCTGTCGATCATCGGGATCTTGATGATTACCTCCAAAGGTGCAGCCGGCGTGAGCGGCAGCGGATTTATCGTTTTGGCATCAACGCTCACAGCGATCGGGAAAATCCCAGTGGAAGGGCTCGCATTTTTACTGGGGGTCGACAAATTCATGAGTGAAGCACGGGCGATCACCAACATCATCGGCAACACGGTTGCAACAATTGTGATTTCCAAAAGTGAAAAAGAATTCACAGAACCCAAGATGGAACCGGATTGAGTCAATCACTTGATATTGATCTTTGGGCCTTCGGTTGTGTGCGGTGAAGAACCAAATGATTCAACGCATGAACATTCTCAATGCTGGTGGATCACCGGCAGAACCTTGGACCAAGAAGTTGTCCCCCAATCGCCAACCCTGACATCCAAAAAGTACATTCCCGAAGGCAAATCCGGCAGATCGATACGAAGTTGGATGGCACCATTTTGGGGTTGGGCATTGGATTGCCACAGCGTTCTTCCCTGAAGGTCCATCAGCTTACATTGAACAACATCCGAATTCGTGCCGGCAACCACGAGGTCCATCCAATTGGAGAATGGGTTGGGCCAAACTTGGATCAAAGGTGTTTGGAGGCTTGAAACTCCCGTGCTCGTCAATCCCAACGTTTGGCAGGAAGTATCGCTGCCACAGGTGTCGGTCGCGATCAAACAGACGGTGTACACGCCCGCCTGCGCATAGGCATGCGATGGATTTTGAAGCAGGCTTGTATTTCCGTCTCCAAAGTTCCAATGCCAGCTTGTGGCATATTGGCTTAGATTCTGGAAATTGACTGACAACTGATTGGCGTTAAAAGTGTAAGCTGCAAATGGTGGACGGCTTACAAAAACAGTCATCGAGTCAATGGCTTGGCAATTGGCATCGCTTACCGACCAGAAGAACTGATATTGGCCCGGCTGCAAGCCTCCGGCGACCGCATGGGGAAGCGTAGCATTGTTAAAGGCGACTGTATTGGGCATTACGGTCCACATTCCTTGACCGTTCGTAGATGCCGAACCAGCGAGTTGCAGATTGGAGTTACAAACGACGGTATCATTTCCAGCATCAATGAAGGCCGTGCTGCTTACAAAAACTTCCAAGGTGTCGACGCCGCTGCATTGGCCATCAAATACGATCCAAGCCAGCAGATTTAGGCCTTGTTGAAGATTTGTAACGGTGGTCGACGGAATATTTGGATTTTGGATTGTGCCGTTGCCGCTGATCCAATCCCAATGACCGGTTCCTTGGATCGGGACATTCGCAGAGATCAACAAACTATTGCTGCAAAGCACAGTGTCACGTCCCGCATACGCAGTCGGGCGCGGCATCAAAAAACTTAGGGAGATCGTGTCAGAATAAATGCATCCCGCAGAATCAGTGACTGTTACAGAATATGTCCCCGCGGTGAGGCTGTTGAGGTCTTCGACCATATCACCCGTGCTCCAGATGAAGTTGTAGCCGGGCGTGCCACCACTTGTATGCAAGTCGATGGCACCATCAGCAGTTCCTTCGCAGGATTCTGCACCCACTTGCACGTTCACTTGGAGGGCGGACGGACTTGTGACCGTCACGGAGTGGACGATGTCATATCCGTAGCGATCGCTGATGGTGACGGTATAAGTGCCAGGTAATAATCCGTTTGCCGTTGGTGTGGTGTGGCCCGAAGACCATTGATAGGAATACGGCGCGGTGCCACCAGCAGGAGTGACGGTGGCTTGGCCATTGGAGCTATAGTTGCAAGTGGCAGGAACCGTTGCATCGGTTGCCGTAAGCGCATACGGAAAGGGAAATGGCACGCGGAACGTGAACAAACCATTGTGCACGTCTGAGCCGAGAACAGTTCCAGATGGAAGGAATGGGTAGGTGCCCCATGCGCCATACCAATCGTTGTAGGTCGTGTTGATGGGGTAGGTATCGTAGCCGGCGACATGCACCGGCGCACTTTTGTTGCTGATGTCCCAAATTTGGACACCATCGTGGTAGTAGGCAATCACAGCATAATTGCCAATCACCAACGGGTTGTGTGGAATGCTGGTCGAATCCGGAAACAACAATGCCGACCGGAACATCGAGGTGATGTTGAGGTTCCCGAAATTGCGTACATCGACGATTTTGCAGCTTTTGTTGCGCGTTTCATCACACATGACGAGGTAGTCTCCATCCTCGGTCAGCCAACAGCTATGATTGTAACCTTGTTGCGGATAGGATGGCAGCGATGCCAACATTACGGGAGCCGCAGGATTTGCAAAATCATAAATCCGAAAGCCATCAAAGCCATTGTTCATGTAAGCCGTGTCGCCGCGCACCGATAAATCGTGGGTGTAGCTGCCTAGGTTTACACTTCCCAGCAAGGTGGGAACCTCTGGATTTGTCCCAATATCCAAGACGAAAACACCTTGATTTTGGGTATTTGAGCCAACAATATAGAGCCTGCCGGAGGCCGAGTCCACGAAACAATTGTGCGCCCGCTGGAAAAATTGTGCGCTGTTGTACACGACATGAACCGAATCGGGTAGGTAAGACATGTCGATGACTTGCAGTGTAGAATTGCCTTCATCGGCGACGCCATAGCAATAGTTGCCGTAGGTCTTAAAATCGCGGTGAATGCATTGGCCAAATGTGCCTGCAACGCTGTCACGCACAATAGGTGTTGCCGGATTCGTGACTTCGATGAAATGTGTCCAGGCCATGGAGCCGAGGATTGCGTATTCGCGGCCGTTGCCGTCGTGCCAGCCGAATACCTCGTTGTACACCAAGTTGTAGTACATCGGCAAGTTCGGGTTGTCCCAATTGGAGAGCACGGTCATGTTATTTCCTACTTGGGCAGAAACTCCCTTTGGAATCATGAACAACGAAGCAAGCAGCAAAAAAGGAAACAAATAATTTCTCACACCAAGTCCCAAATTGAAGTAGCAAGCTACGGAAAATTAGGGAAATGTGTGCGTGCAGGTCGTTGACGCACAATGCCTGTCGCAAAGCATCCGAAATGGATCAACCTTCAATCAGCAAGCGTTACTATCCCATTCGCCAATTGCGCCCCATGAATTCCGCCATTTCTATGAAGCCCATCACCCTCCCCGCGAATGCCCGCCAGCGAATGAACGAAACAAAGTTGCGATTCGGGCCGGGGGCCAACAAAAAAAATTTTGGCCAAGGGGACACGTGCCGCCCTTGCACCGAAGTTTCAGGGCTGCACGGTCCGATGGCCAAAAATTTTTTTGCAAGCCCCCAACCCGAACCGCCTCACACGCCCCGCTCATCCGCCGGCCAACATCCCCGGGGAGGGCGGAAAAATGTCACAGAAAAATCAAAATTCATGGAACGACAAATGGCAGGCCCAAATGGACAAGGCCTACGCCGAATTGTTGGAAATGAATGCATTGCGTGAATCGCTGGAGGACTTGCTTTCGCAGGTAAACCTTAATCTGCGGATCCAAATCGCCTTCATGGAATTGATTCATTCGCAGCTCAAACCTCCCGAATGAGGTTCATTCCCCATCACATTCTACAACGCTTCGGAAGATTCCTTAACCAGCTTCAAGACACATCTATTCGCCAATTGCCGCCCCATGAATTCCGCCATTTCTGCGAAGCCCATCACCCTCCCCGCGGATGCCCGCCAGCGAATGAACGAGGCAAAGTTGCGTTTCGGGCCGGGGGCCAACAAAATAATTTTTGGCCAAGGGGACACGTGCCGCCCTTGCACCGAGGTTTCAGGGCGCCACGGTCCGATGGCCAAAAATTTTTTTGCAAGCCCCCAACCCGAACCGCCTCCCACGCCCCGCTCATCCGCCGGCCAACATCCCCGGGGAGGGCGGAAAAATGTCACAGAAAAATCAAAATTCATGGAATGACAAGTGGCAGGCCCAAATGGACAAGGCCCACGCCGAATTGCTGGAAATGAATGCTTTGCGTGAGGCACTCGAGGAATTGCTTTCGCAGGTAAACCTGAATCTGCGGATCCAAATCGCCTTCTTGGAATTGATTCATTCGCAGATCAAGCCTCCCGAATGAGAGGGGAAGCCCCAACTTTTTAGCCTGAATCAAGTTCCCATCTTAACTTCGTCGCTTGAACATGAAAAAATTCTTCAATTCCACGATTGGTTTTCTGCGCGTACTGGGTTTGCTCGAAGGGACTTCCCTCATCGTACTCGTTTTCATAGGAGTTCCCGTTAAGCGCTTTCTTGGTGACGACACCATCGTGAAAACGGTGGGTATGGCCCATGGGATTCTTTTTATACTGTTTGTGTTCTTGACATTGCTGGTCGGCCAACAACAACGTTGGAAAATGTTTCAGACAACCTGGAAGGTTTTGCTCTCCTGCATCATCCCTTTCGGGACGTTTTATGTGGACCACAAGATATTGAAGCCCATTCATCAGGCTGGAAATTAAGTTGTTGCCTTCTTCGCGAAGAGATTCGACAAAAAAGACGAACTTGCTGTAACCGACTCGCGCGACGCGTCGTCCAATGTCACGATGCAGGTACCCAATGAGGCATATCATATTGAACGCGTTTTAAAGGGCGATACGCAGGCGTTTGCCTTGTTGGTCGAGTACTACAAGGATTTGGTGTTTACGATTTGCAAGCGCATCACCCAAAATGACGAGGATGCTGAGGAATGTGCTCAGGATACGTTTCTGAAGGCATTTCGGAGTTTGGAGAGCTTTCGGCAGGAGGCAAAATTCGGGACATGGTTGTTTCGGATTGCCTACAACACTGCGATTTCCAAGCAACGCGTGCAGAAGCATGTGCATGAAAGCACCGATGACCGCAAGGTGCAGAATGTGAGCTTTGATGATACTGAAAGCGGTTACCGTTCATTGGCCAACGATCAGCGTAAACACTATCTGAAGTTGGCGCTCGCCGAATTGCCGCCGGAGGATGCCAATCTGGTGAGCCTGTATTATTACAACGAATTGAGCATCGCGGAGATTCAGGAGATCACCGGCATGGAGATTTCTAACATAAAAGTTAAATTGCATAGGGCACGCAAAAAGCTTCAAGACAGCTTGCAGCGGCTACTGAAAGATGAATTGGAGGAAATTCTATGAAAGAGGAGAAGGATCAATTTGAGGATTTTCTGCACGAAATGATGCAGGAAGGCGGTTTGGAGCAAGCTCCTTCTGGCTTCACGCAGCGTGTGATGGGCGAAATCACCGCGCCACAAGCGGTGAAGGCGCGTTCGCGTTGGCAACCGGTGATCACCTTGCGCGGTTGGATCGGCGCTGCCGCCGGATTGGTGATTACCTTCCTTGTGGCCTATTTCGTGCCTTGGACGACACCCTCAAAGGCAATGCCCGGGCAAGAAGCCGCGAAGCAGGCGATCGATGCTACCGTGGATGCATTCGGCGGATTTCAACCACCCATGATGTTGGTGTTGGTCTTGGGAGCCTTGTTTCTCCTGTTTGCCTTGGACCGATTCTTGAGCCGGAGGGCTGCCTAAAACAACGATTCCAGTTCTCAGAGCAGGAAGATGCCGTTGTCTTCGATGCGCACGAGTTTCTTCTTGAAAAGTGTTCCTGCTGCCTTTTTGAATGTTTTCTTGCTCATTTTGAGTTGCTTCTGAATCGCTTCGGGATCACTTTTGTCTCCAAAGGGCAATGATCCACCATTCTTCTTCAGCAAAACAAGCAACGTTTCAGCCGTGGCCTCGACATTTTCAAAGCCGATCGGTTGCAGGCTCAAGTCAATCTTGTTGTCCTCGCGGATCGCGCGAACGTAGCCCTTCATTTTGTCACCGATGCGCAGGGGTTCAAACAGGTCGCTGCGGTAAATGATGCCAAAATGTTTGTTGTTAATGATTGCGCGAAATCCTGCCTCATTTTCTTCCCAGATCAGCAAGGCGACTTCGTCGCCGACTTCTACCTCGATATCGTCGTTGCTCACGTGGCGACGCACGCGGTTGGTGGCGACAAGGCGTCCACTTGCGGTGTCGAGGTAGAGGAAGACAACATATTTCCTGCCCTCATCCATGCGAGGCTCTTGCTCTTTGTAAGGCACGAGCAGGTCTTTTTCCAATCCCCAGTCCAAAAATGCGCCGACGGTACCGACTTGTTTCACCTTCAAATAGGCAAATGAATCCCGAATGATCAAAGGGCGCTGGTTCGTAGCAACCGGGCGTTGTTCGTGGTCACGGTATACAAAAACATCGAGTTTGTCCCCGATTTTGGCATCCTTGGGGCAAAACTTGTTGGGAAGCAAGACATCGTTGCCTTCTTCATCGGCGAGGTAAAGTCCAAACTTTGTATCGCTTACCACCTCGAGGGTGTTGTATTTCCCGATGTTCATCATAGGCGCAAAATTAATCAAAAATAGCTTGATTGCTAACGGATGGGGAATTGGGGCTGGCATGCGAAAAGGAATTGCCTCCGATTGACCCGACTCAAAAGCGTTCGGCCCATTGAATTCCTCCGTCTAAATCCTGGTTGCAAAACTCCAAATGAATCACGCGTCGTTGGGTTCCGGATTGTGCGCGCCTGCTCGCATGCATGGTCAACGGCCGCATCAACATGACCCCGCCTGCGGGGACCTCACAGGTCACCTCTTCCATTTGGTCCCAATCGACGGTTTCCTTGCGCACAATGCCCAAGTGGTGAGAACCGCGAAGGATCTTCAATGCGCCGTTGAATGCATCGGTATTGTCCAAATGAATGCGAACTGTGAGGGTGTTTTCAAGGATCGAAAGGGGCGGTACAACTCCAATGACGCCCGATTTTGCCGTCCATTGTGCGTAGCCGGGTACATCCCGTCGCGCGTCCACCGAAATGCTGATGTCTTGGTGCCAAGCCACAAACCAATTTGACCCCGGCGGCTTGTCAAAGTAGATGCTTTTGGTGAGAAAACTGCCTTTTTCGGCAAATTCGTCAATGATGCGTATCAAAGCTGGGGTGAAAATCAGTTGCCTGAGGGAGGGAATCTCTTCCATGATCCTTCGAATCGCAAAAAGTTCCCTTTCCTGCTGAAATTCAGGGTTAGTCGCGCTGAATCTGTCGATTTCCTCCGCAATTTTCAATAATTCGGATTGCGAATAGACCGCTGCAATCACGGCATATCCATCTTGTTGGAAATTCCTGCGGATAACCTTCATGGAATCCGAAAGTAGGCCGAATCGTCGTGAAATTCAAGCAAACCCCGCTGGATTTCCCTACCTTCGCCCTCCGAAAGCACTCAAAACGCATGAAAAAATTCGCAATTGCCCTCCACGGCGGCGCCGGTACGATCCTTCGCAGTGCCATGACCCCTGAGAAAGAGGCCGCATATACTGCAGCGCTGCAAGCAGCCCTGAACATTGGCTACGCCATCCTCGAAAATGGCGGCAGCGCCTTGGAAGCGGTGGAGCAGACGGTGGTATCGCTCGAGGATTGCCCCCTTTTCAATGCCGGCCGCGGTTCGGTGTTCACGGCAGATGGCAAGCACGAGATGGATGCCTCGATCATGGACGGCTTGACCCGCGATGCGGGTGCGGTTTCGATGGTATCGGGTGTGCGCAACCCGATCACGCTCGCGCGCTTGGTCATGGCTGAGAGCGGGCATGTGATGCTTGCAGGTGAGGGTGCGATGGACTTTGCGCGGTCGATGAAAGTGCCATTTGAGCCGGAAAGCTATTTCCACGATGATTTTCGCTGGAATCAATGGCAGGAAATGCGGGGCAGCGATGGGTTTCAGCTGGATCACAGCGCTAAGAAGGACGAGAAATTCGGGACTGTGGGCGCTGTGGCGCTAGATCAACAGGGCAACATTGCCGCCGCAACGAGCACGGGCGGCATGACCAATAAAAAATTCGGCAGGATTGGGGACAGCCCGATCATCGGAGCGGGAACCTACGCGCACAACAAAACTTGCGCAGTGAGCTGCACCGGCAGCGGCGAATTTTTCATCCGTGGCGTGGTCGCCTACGATGTGAGCTGCCTGATGGAATACAAAGGACTGTCGTTGCAGGCGGCCTGTGACGAGGTGGTGCAACGCCGACTCATGGAAATTGGCGGCGACGGCGGATTGGTGGCCTTGGATGCTGCGGGAAACATCGCGTTGGTGTTCAATACCGAGGGGATGTACCGGGCCTGCCGGGATTCTGCGGGGCGGAATGAGGTTGGGATTTATGGGGGGTGAGATTCTGCGAAAGTATACCGGCTATTAAATTCCTTCGATTTGGCAGTATTGGAGCTTATCGACGAATATTTTCAAGCTGGGATTGTGCGGCGAATAGCGGTCTAGATCTTTGCGCTTGAGGAAATTCTTGGCCATTTTTTCATAGTATTTGTACTCCTTGGCATGGATTGAGAAGCCTTCTTTCTTTTGCAGAGCTTGATTCAAGGTGTTGATGCACCCGGTTGTTTTTGCGCTCTTGGAGTCTGTGTAGTAGATCGGAAGCAACCAACATTCGATTTCGTGGACTGAGATGGCAAAGATTAGGCGCTGTTTCACCAATTCGAAGAACTCACCGATCGATTCTATCAGTTTGGCTTGCGTTTCGTGGACAAGCAAATCAATATTTATGTCTTTACCCTCAAATGGTTTGGACACCCCAAATTCTTCGCTTTTGTCCGTGTCAATTTGCACGACGATATATTTTGTCGTCTGAAATGTTTGCTTGAATGCATCGGATTTCAGGTATTCAAGCAGATTTCCCCAACCTCCAGTAGCCTTCCCCTTGTCAGTCTCATCCCTCAAGGGATGATTTGCAGTAACCATTAGGTCTGGGTCATTAAAATAGCCCATCAGGATGCGTTCAACCACGACTTGATCGCTTTCACCTTCCGTCACCAATCCAAAATGGTTCATAGCGAGAAGTTTTTGGGAATTCCGCCCAAGTGACCACGCATGAACAATTCACTTAGCTTTGCTGGAGTTTGTCCTGGAAGTGGTTCCGGCTTCTGGATCCGTTTAGTGACTGTGTGTCCGTGGGCATGGGGTTCAAAGCGGTTTCAATGTTGTCAATCGCAAAAAAAATTGGTGTGTCCTTGCTGATAAAAAGGGCGAGGTAGAAGAGAATGAACAAGAATCCCTCATTGGCGCTGCGTTGGTCGATGAACTCAATGTTTGCGTCGAGGTATTTGTCCTTGATTTTCATGAAGCTTTCACCTGGCCAGAGACGCTCTGGTAAGGCAAAGTTATCAAACCAGCCAAAGATTTGAAGACGTTCGTTGAGTTCTCGTATGGCGGGTTGGTTGGGTTCAGTGGCGAAATATTGGAGGAGTGCGAACAGGCCCTCCCCGTTTTTGCCCAATGGTACTATTTGGGATTCCCGTTCAAGGGTTCGAAGCGTCGTATTTTCAGGACCAAAGATGATGAAACTTCCAATTGATTTTGAGCAATGCTGGAAGAAAATCAGGCAAGTAATGATTGAGCTGAATGGCATTTGCATTTGATCGCGCAAATCCACAGATTTTGCAAGTTCCTCGCTTAACGAATTCACTGCCATTGTCCAAGGAGAAAATCGATCATTCTGATTTGAAGCAAGGGAACTGATTTCGTCATCAAAACAAAGCTGAATTTTAATATGCTTTTTCTGATTTTCTTTGTCGAACCCTGATCGCATCAGTTCAGGTGCAGTTACCCGAATTCCCCTTGGTGCCAGAAATTCATGGTCCAACCGATTCTGTAGCGCCGCACTCGCTATCGCTACGGTCTCCAGCACATTGCTTTTCCCGCTGCCATTCTCCCCGATAAATACATTCACACGCCCCAAATCCAATTCGAGTGAATGGATTGACTTAAAATTCTCAACCTTGAAATTTGTCAGCATGCCTTTTCTGAGATATTTGACGCGATCAGCCTTAATCGGCTAAGTCCAAAGATAGAAAAGATTCCATGACTCCACTGATTTCCCGCCAGAGGCGCGCTGTCGATCGGCATGTCCCCAGATCGGGGCCGCATTAAATTGAGCCACCGCCTCAATGCATTCATCACCCCAAAAACTTTTCACTAATCACTGTTAACTGTTCCCTCAAATAAACGCCGCATCCATCGGCAAAATCCCGATCCGGCGCTCGTCGATCGTGAACATGTCGGAGTTGCTCAGGATGTGGACCACGAGGTTGCTCATGGACATCGGGGTGCCGGGGGCGAGAATTTCCTCGTTGTTGTGGGTGAGTTTGCTCGGGTCAAACAAAACCACCATCCCTGAACCTATGACTTTGAAGTCGTTGCAGTTTTTGATGATCACCCCCGTGTCTTCTGCCAATCCGACGCCCATCAAATGCGGATGTTTGGCGACGGCCTCCGCCAATCTTCCAAATCTTCCTCTTTGAATAAAGTGGCTGTCGATGATCAGCTCGGGGATGAAGCTCATGCCATCGCGCATGCGCACCGAACCTTTGAACAAAGCATCGGTGACATTGCCCCCGGCGATCATCTCCGTGCTCATGCACATGGCGCCCGCGCTTGTACCTGCGATCACAAAATCCTCGTTTTTGTAACGGTCGATCAAAATGTCGTGCATCATCGTCCCGCCAATGCGGTTCACGATGTTGCTTTGGTCGCCGCCGGAAAACATCACGCAATTGGCTTGCTCGACCAATCGGAGGAAGTCCTTGCGCTCACTTTCACCGCGGTCGTGGATGTGGATCACATCGACATGTTTGACACCGAGCTTGTCGAAAGCGTGAAGGTAGTTTTGGCCAACTTCGTGGGGGATGCTACTTGCTGTCGGAATCACCACGATGCGTGCCTGCTGTCCGCCGCTTTCACGCACCACGTGCGACAAGATGCCTTCCTTGAGAAATTCGAGCGTGTACATCTCGTTTTCTCCCATTCCCTTGTCTTCGTTGCCCCCGATAGGGATCAATGTGCCTTTGACCATTGAGTCGTCTATTTTGAATTCGAAAAGGCCGATGTCGCTCCTCAATGTCACGGCACAATCGAGTATGCTGACCTCGGTCCCTAATACCCCCCCCGAGTCAATGATCCCTAAAGCTTTGTGCTGACCAAGAAACAATTATGATCTATTGCCTCATTTTCAGCTGCCGCCTTAGCTACATTGTTAAGGCAAGATTAATAAAAAAATCATGAAACACCTTCAAATCCCGCAAATGCAAAGGCCCTAAGGGCGAGAATAAACGAGTTGAGGCCTTTATCGTCTTGAAATGGCGAGACATGTACGGATTATTTTCCATTGATGAATGTCCTTGTAGCTCGACCCTTTGGGATTTGGGAGTGATGCGGTCCAATGATGGCTTCTAGGCTGAGGAAATATCGGAAGATTTGCTAATTTCGTCGCTACCAGGTTTGTGGTGTCAGGGTGTCAAGCATCTGTAAAGGTCAAGAGGATAATGTTATGCGTAAGTCAATCTACTATTTGGGTGGTTCCCTCCTTGTTGTGGTCTTTTTGATGGTCGTTGGTTGGCCGCCAAGGGATACATCGGGAGCAACCGAGGTACTAGGCAATTACGGTAAGAGCAAAAAGGAGTCGATGGAGCGAGCAGAGGAAGAGGAGGAAGGAATGCCCCTGCGCGACCGAATGGACCTTGCGATGGCGCAGGAATTCAAGAAGACTGTCGATCCGGCATTGGGCCGTGTTCCGAAAGAACGTTTGCTGCTCGCCAAGGCGTATGCAGACGAATTGCGAGCATCCAACAAGGTCAATGCAGCAATCCCTGGCGTAGTTTGGAAAGAGCGTGGTCCCAGCAACGTTTCTGGCCGCACGCGTGCGATTTTGGTCGATCCCAATACAGGCTCTGGCCTGAAGGTATTTGCCGGTGGTGTCGCAGGTGGCTTGTGGGTGACCAATGACATCTCCGCCAATCCCCCCGTTTGGACCGCCATTAATGACTTGATGACCAACCTCGCTGTCTCCAGCATCGCATCCGATCCCACCAATCCGCTTGTCATGTATGCAGGTACCGGCGAAGGATACTTCAACCTCGATGCCATGTCTGGTGCGGGCATCTTCAAATCCGTCAACGGTGGCAACACTTGGACGCAGCTTGCAGCCACGAACAATGGCAACTTTTTCTTTGTGTTTCGCATCGCCGTCAACGCGACCGGGGTGATCCTGGCTGCGACATCCTCCGGCCTGCGCCGCTCGGCCGACGGCGGTACGACCTGGACCAAAGTGCTGGGCACGGGACTCGGCATCACGGGCGCGGTCTCGAACAGATGCTATGACGTAGAGGTGGCTGCCAACGGCGACATCTATGCTTCCTTGGATGGCTCCGTACACAAAAGCACGAATGCGGGTGTGACCTTCGGCCCTGCACAGACATTGCCGATCGCGGTGGGCCGCGTCGAACTCGCTTGCGCACCCAATGACCTGAATTATGTCTATGCAGTCTGTGAGAATGGGAATGTCGTGGCGGGTTTCTTGCGCACTACGAATGGAGGTACGACCTGGACATCACGTACCGAGCCTGCCGATGCCGACCCCGGCGTCGGGGCCACCGACATGTCGCGTGGCCAAGCATGGTATGACCTGAGTATTGCCGTCGATCCGCTCAATCGTGACCGCCTTTTTACAGGTGGTGTTGATCTTTTTGTCTCTGGTGATGGCGCTGGCACCTGGACGCAAGTTGCGCATTGGTATGGAGGCTTTGGCTTCCAATACGTCCATGCCGATCAGCATATCGTGATTTTTCAGCCGGGTAGCTCGTCTGTTGCCTATTTCGGCAATGACGGGGGCATCTACCGCACAACGAACGCTAACGCCGTCTCCCCTGCAATTACCTTCAAAGGCGACAATTATAATGTCACGCAGTTCTATGCTTGCGCCATTCACCCGACCGCCCTCACCGACTACTACCTCGCTGGAGCGCAAGACAATGGCTCGCAGCAGTTTTCTTCCGCTGGCATCAACAGCACCATAGAGGTCACGGGCGGTGACGGCGCATTTTGCCACATCGACCAGGACCAGCCGCAGTTTCAGTTCACCGCCTACGTCCAAAATGACTTCTACCGTTCGACAAACGGTGGAGCTTCCTTCACCAATGTCACGACCTCTGGCGGACAATTCATCAGCCCGACCGACTATGACGACGTGAACAATCGGATGTATATGTGCGATGGCAACAACAATTATCGCCGCTGGGACAATCCACAGAGTGGGGCGACCTTTGTACAGGTGCCTGTTGCAGCCTTTGGCAGTGATGTGAGTTGCGTGACCGTCTCGCCCAATACTGCCAACCGTGTGTTTTTTGGCATCAGCAATGGGCGCGTCTTCAGGGTGGACAATGCCCATACCGGTGCCCCGACTGCGACCAATATTTCCACAGGTCTGCCAGGTGGAAATCCCAGTTGCGTCGAAGTACAGACGGGCAATGACAACCACCTCCTCGTCGTTTACAGCAATTATGGTTTGAACAGCGTATGGGAAAGCGTGAATGGCGGCACGTCCTGGACATCGGTCGAGGGCAACCTGCCCGACATGCCGATCCGTTGGGCGCTCTTCAACCCCAACAACAGCGCCCAAGCCATGGTCGCCACCGAACTCGGCGTCTGGACGACCGACTTGCTCAATGGCGGCACGACCAACTGGGGACCAAGCAACACTGGATTCGCCAATACCCGCATCGACATGTTGCAGCTGCGCCAAAGCGACAAGTTTGTGATCGCGGCTTCCCATGGTCGGGGCCTGTACTCGACCGATATCTTTACGACACCCACTGCCCTCTTCACAGGCGCGCCGACTGTGCAATACATCGGGAGGCCGGTGCAATTCACCGATCAGAGTTACCGCGCCACCTCATGGGCTTGGAACTTTGGGGACGGCGGCACTTCGACGTCTCAAAATCCGAGCTACAGTTATGCGAATGCAGGTTTGTACAACGTGACGCTCACGATCAATGCAGGGGCTTCCACAATCACCAAAAACGGGTATATCCAGGTTCTGCCCGATCTCGGTACGCCGTATGCGCCGGCAGCTGGCGGCAATTTTGAGGCACCCAACCAATTGCATTTCGGGCCGATCAATGTTACAGGCACCGACTGGGAGCGTGGAAATAGCGCTGTTGCGGGCAAGAGTGGCTTTACTTCGGCCTCCAATTCTTGGGTGACGGGTCTGGTGGGTAATTATGTCGACAATACGCGGGCAGAACTTTACTGTCCGAGCTACAATTTTAGTTCTGGTGGTGTCTATACCCTGCGTTTTCAAACCAAGTTTGCGACTGAGACGGGTTTTGACGGCTTTCGCGTCGAATCCAGTACCAACAAGGGCGTCTCTTGGTCTCCTGTAGGGACTGCTGTTGCTGCAGGTTGGTACAACAACGCCAACAATTCAGGTGCGGGCGTCTTCCCCGCCAATCAGGCTTGGTTCTCGGGTTCCCAAGCCGCCTTCGGACTCAAGTCCTTTGACGTGTCTGCATTGGCGGGCAATCCCTCGGTGGCCTTTAGGTTTGTATTTGGTACAGACCCCGGTGTAATTACCTCCGGTGTCGCCATCGACGATTTTGAAATCCTCGGGCCTGGAAATCCTTCGGGCTTGCCACTCACTGGATCGCCGCTTTACGGTGCTTGGACGGGTGCGCAGCCTAACCTGAGTTGGAGCACATTCAGCCAAATCAATACGCGTGGCTTTGGGGTCGAGCGCTCCGACGACGGGCAGCAGTTTGCCGAGGTTGGGTACTTGAATGGTGCTGGAACGAATAACGAGACGCTCAAATACCTCTGGGAGGATGCGGGCGCAGTTTCCGACCATTACTTCTACCGCCTGCGCAGGGATGATCTGGATGGGAATTTCCTGTTTTCCAATACCGTAGAGCTTTCGCGCGGCCAAGGCATGGTGGGTATTGCAAAGGTGTATCCGAATCCATTTGCCGATGCGCTTTCGGTAGAATTGAGCAGTCCAGGGAATGGGAAGGCCGATCTTGTGCTTTATGATCTCTCTGGCCGCAAAGTGCGTGAGGTGCTAGGTGCTTCGACCGCGGGCAATGTGATTGCTTTGAATGGATTGGACCTGCCTGCCGGGACCTATATGTTGCGTGTGACGGTGGGAAATGCGACGACGACGCGTAAGGTGGTTCGTCAATGAAACGTGACGCGCTATTGTCCAGTTGACGCGTGAAATTATCCTGCAAGCTGGCATTTTCGATCAATGGGATGTTTTTGCCTGACGTGAAACATCACACCGGTTTCACGATCGTCGTAGTTGGTGGGTTTATGGGTACTATTTCTCCGAATTTGCCTCACTGAGGGCCTTTTTGCCAAAAGGTTCTTCAACTTGGAAGAGGCGGAATATCGCGCTGTTCGAGCATGATCACCCGCTACTTTTTGCCATACGGCCAACGCTCGAAGTACAACGGATTCACTTTCCTCTCCATGACTGGCCTACCAAGCCGGCCATCCGCTTTTGAAAACGTATCCTAAGTCGAAGATATCCATCACATATCTATCAGCTTGGGATTCGTGGTGATTGAAAATTCATTCCTAAGGTGCTCGCGCAACATCTGAATAAAATCCGCCTCTTTGCCGGGCCTGAAGACGGGCTTAAGCGGATGCAGTCCGCATCTTGGCGCTTCGTTGCCTTTGCTTCTCCAAAATTTTCACCCACTCCTTGCCAAAAAAATAGCGTTTTTCTCAACCAAGTCTTATTTTCAGCCATTGAACTCAGGTCTTCCTTGAAAGCACGCATAAAATAAGATAAATGAAAATAGTCGAAATCCGGGCGATGAGAGGCCCGAATTACTGGTCGATTCGTCGGCACAAGCTCATCGTCATGACCCTAGACTTGGAGGAACTCGAAGAGCGCCCTACCAATTCGATTCCAGGATTCTTGGAAAGACTCAAGGCGATGTTTCCTACAATGATGGCGCACCGCTGCTCCGAAGAGCGCGAAGGTGGATTTTTTCACCGCGTCGAGGAAGGCACGTGGATGGGACATGTCATTGAGCACATTGCGCTGGAGATCCAGTCGTTGGCGGGCATGGAAGTGGGATTCGGCCGCACACGCAGCTACGGGGAACCGGGCGTCTACAGCGTGGTGTTTGCGTACATGGAGGAAAAAGTCGGCGTTTTTGCTGCCAAGTCAGCGACCAAAATTGCCCAGGCACTCGTCGATGGCGAATCCTACGATCTGGCACCTGATATTCAGGAAATGCGGGAACTCCGCGAAGCCGAACGCCTTGGTCCATCCACGGGATCGATCATTGACGAGGCCGTCGCCCGGGGCATTCCATGGATTCGCCTCAACAAATATTCGCTCTGTCAACTTGGTTATGGTGCCAATCAAAAGCGAATTCAGGCCACGGTCACGAGCCAAACAAGCAGCATCGGCGTCGAAATCGCTTGTGACAAGGAAGATACCAAATTCCTCTTGGAAGCAGCTGAAGTGCCCGTTCCGAAGGGTGACATCGTGCGCACCCAAGCTGGATTGCAAGACGCCATCGATCGGATCAAATATCCGATTGTGATCAAGCCGATCAATGGCAACCATGGCCGTGGCATCACTGCCAACATCAACGACTGGGAAGAAGCCTGCATCGCCCTCGATGCTGCGAAGAAGGTGAGCCCATCCGTCATCGTCGAGAAATACATCACGGGAGAAGACTTCCGCTTGTTGGTGATCAATTACAAATTGGTCGCTGCCGCCAAGCGCACGCCTGCACAGGTGATCGGTGACGGTGTTTCGACTTTGCAGCAATTGATTGACGCAGTGAATGCAGATCCACGTCGCGGCTATGGACACGAAAAGGTGCTCACCCAAATCAGCCTCGATGACATGACCAAGGGCATCATCGCCGCCGCCGGGCTTACACTCGACAGCGTATTGCCTGCTGGGCAAGCCATGAAACTGAAGGATACTGCCAACCTGAGTACAGGTGGAACGAGCACGGATGTGACCGACATCGTGCATCCATATAATGTGTTCATGGCGGAGCGCATCGCCCGCGTGGTCGGATTGGACATTTGCGGAATCGATGTGATGACGAGCGACATCTCCGTGCCGTTGCCGGAAACGGGTGGTGCTGTGCTCGAGGTGAATGCAGGTCCGGGTTTCAGGATGCACTTGGCCCCTAGCGAAGGGCTTGCGCGCAACGTGAGTGCACCGGTGATTGACATGCTGTTTCCTCCGGGAAGCTCGGCAAGAATTCCGATCATCGCCGTTACCGGAACCAATGGAAAGACGACCACCACGCGTTTGATTGCGCACATGATGCGCCTCAAGGGACACAAAGTCGGCTATACCACGACAGACGGTGTCTATATTCAAAACAAATTGCTGATGAGCGGCGACTGTACGGGTCCTGCGAGTACGGAATTTGTCTTGAAGGATCCGACGGTGGATTGTGCAGTCCTCGAATGCGCCCGCGGCGGATTGCTGCGCGCCGGTTTGGGCTTTCACTTCTGCGAAATCGGTATTGTGACGAACGTTGCTGCGGATCACTTGGGTCTCAAGGGCATCCATACGATCGAACAATTGGCGAAGGTCAAGGGTGTGATTCCCGAGACGGTGTTGCCTGACGGGCATGCGATTTTGAACGCCGACGATGACCTTGTTTATGGCATGCGTGGGCCTTTGAAATGCAATGTTGGGCTGTTTTCGATGGACGAAGACAACCCCCGTATCAAGGCGCATAGCGAGGCAGGTGGCATTTCTGCGATCTATGAAAATGGTTTTATCACGATTGTCAAAGGTGGCTGGAAACTGCGCATCACCAAGGCGGTAAACGTACCGCTGACATTCGGAGGAAAGGCAAGCTTCATGATCCAAAACGTATTGCCAGCGGCATTGACCGGATTTTTGAGGGGAATGGCGATTGAAGACATCAAAGTCGCACTCGAAACGTTCATCCCAAGTCCGAGCCAAACACCGGGTCGCCTCAACCTCTTCGAATTCAAGAATTTCCAGATCATGCTCGACTACGCCCACAATCCAGCGGGATTGCGTGCACTTCACAAGATGGTCGAGAAAATGGACGGCACGCCCAAGGTTGGCATCATCGCCGGCATCGGCGACCGCCGCGTACAGGACAACGAAGAGATCGGCCGCGTCGCCTGCGAAATGTTTGACGAGATCATCATCCGGCAAGACAAACATTTACGTGGCAAAACCAGTGAAGAGATCGTGGAAATGCTCAAAGTTGGCATCCTGCGTCAGGATCCGAACAAGAAGATCACGGTCATTCCATCCGAAAAGGAAGCGATCACCTACGCGATCACCCATGCGCGTAAGGGCAGCCTCATCGTCTGCTGCAGCGATGTCGTGCCCGATGCTTTGGCCTTGGTGATGAAATTCAAGGAAGAAGAAGCCGACCGCATCTGGGGCTTTGACGCCAATGCCGATATCCCGAATATCGGTGGGGTCGAGGTACCGCATGTGTTTCCCCTTGCTGGCAAAGAGATGATGTAAGCGCGAAATTGTGCCTAGCGCACCTTTTTTGACGCCCTGATGCACACTGAAAGGCCCTCGTTTCGACGAGGGCTTTTTGCTTAAACGCCTGAAGGGAGAAGTGTTTCTGGGAATCACTGGTCAGTTTTCTGCACCAAAATCGCCCTTCGATTACTCACATTGTGCGCGAAAGTCGAAATTGATTTGAATGTAGTTTGTTGAATATTAGTGGAATATGACATTGATTGGAAGACGCCAAACTTCTCGCAAACAGGCCGATTCTACGAATTACAGTTCTCCAATCTCGATTTTCCGTTCTCAATTCAACTTACCTTTACCATAGACCCCACTTGGAACCCATGCTTGTACGTTTGCGTTTTGTTTTGCTTTTCCTCGCATTTGCAGCATTGGCGAATGCACAAAACCTATTGACTTCCCCCCGCAATGCCTTGGAAGGGCAGGTTTTTCGACTATCGCTCGACAATGCACGTTTGGTGGCGACGGGAAAGGTGACCAACCCTGACGAAAGTTGGTTTCAAGATCGCGTGGCCACATTTCCGGCGAATGGACCTGTCTCCAAGGACCTTGCTCCGGGCCATTACCTCACGGGATTGGTGATGCAAAACGAAGTCAAATGGTCGTATTTGCAGGTGCCGGGATTTTCTGTGATCATCGAAAACGACTATGTGCATCCGATGGTCAAGGTGTTTGATTTTTCGGGCAGGGTGGTCTCGGATGCTTTGGTACAATTGGGCGGAGTGCCCATGCTTTTCGATGTCAAAACGCAGACCTACAAGCCGGGTTCGAAGGTTGAGCAGGGATTGCTGGAGGTGAGCTATGCAGGAATGGTCCAATTTTATCAGTTGATCGAACGGGGAATCGACAATTCCGAACATCGGGGATCGGTGGCCAAGCGTTGGTTGTGGTGGCCCTTTCGGCGGTGGATCATCAGCCCGATTTGGATGACGGTCAAATTGCCTTACGATTTGGTCGCGAGTGTCGTGAAGCGCAGGCCGCAAGGGTGGCCGGGATGGGTGACATACCGCTCGATATGGCTGTACCGGAAACTGCGGAATTTGGTCTGGAAGCAGCGGCCGGTGAATTTTATGCTTTGCAGCCAACCCAAATACCGTCCAGGAGATACGGTCAAGGTCAAAGCTTATCTCACGGATCGGGGTGGAAGGCCCCTGCGGAAAACCTATCAGCTGCTTTACGCCGACAAAAATGGCAAAACCCGAAGCCTTGCAGATGTAAAACCTATTCGACCAGGATGTTATTCGGCGCAGTTTGTCTTGCATGACTCTCTCGAACTTCGATTGGACCAGCAAGTAGACTTGATTTTGGCTTCGGAAAAGAAATGGAAGGGTGCCGCTGTCGGCAGCTATTATGACTACAATTGGCGAGGCGCCAACGCGCCACAAGCAAGAACCAAGTTTTTTCTGGAAGACTACGAATTGAAGCAAATCACCTTTTCGTTTCGACCGGAAGCTGAGAGCCATTGGCGGGGGAAAAAGGCGGTATTTTTCTTGGAGGCGAAGGACATGAATGGCTTGACCGTTCCCGATGCGCGTGGCAAAGTTTACCTCATCAGTGACTATGCGACGAAATGGCTGGGCGACCATGAATTTTTGCCCGACACCCTCTGGTCTTGGTCCGGCAATTTGGATGTCACCGGCGAAACCCGCCTCGAAGTGCCACTCGATCGCTTTCCAGCTGCCGAATTTCCCTACATCGCCTACGCTGAGTGCCGCACGAGCGACAATGAACTCAAGTCGGCAAATCAGAAAATGACCTACCTTTACGAGAAGGACGAAATTGTCGTGAACCGCCAAGGCGATACACTTTCCATTGCCCTCATGCGAGCAGGAAAGGAAATTTCCGCCGAGGCCGAATTACATTTCCACCCTTTCCTCGGGGATTCGCATTTCCAAAAATGGTACAAAACCCTGCCCTGCAAGCTCTATTGGCCTGAGAATGGCAGTTCGATGACCATCCAAACAGAGAACGCCTTTTTGCGTTGGACGCCAGGCACGGAGGCCGATGTGGTGGTGGTAGGGCAACATTTTGGCGACAGCCTGTTCATTTCTGCGCGCAGTCCGGACAAAACCAATTTCACCTACCACCTTTTTGAAAAGGACAAGGAAATCGCCACCGGCATCACGAAGGAACTGCGTTACCATCAATCCGCCAACCGGGGCCATGCCTACCATCTGATCATTCACCGCGTGGTCAATGGCAGTGCTTCGACGAGGGAATACACCTACCATTGGCGGAAAAACGACCTCAAAGTGGACTGGAAAGGCCCTGCGACGATTTATCCCGGGATGACGGCCGACCTCCGCGTCGAGGTTCACAATCAACGGGGCAAGCCCATTCGCAAGGCCGACGTTACCGCGTATGCCGTCAATTCGCGGTTTGAGGGGCACGATCCGCCGCGCATTCCCAGTGCTTCCAAGCCTGCAAAACCACGTCAAAAACGCGGTCAATGGAATTCAAATGCTTTCACGAGCGTGAGCAATGGCCGGATTCCCTTGAACTATGAACGTTGGCACCTGACTTCCGGACTCGATACCCTGCCTTGGTACAATTTCCTCTATCCGGAAGGTGGTTTTTACAAGTATTTGCACCCAATCGAGGCAGGAAAGGCCGAAATCGCACCGTTTGTTGTGCGAAAGGGAGCCATTCAGCCCGTCCAGATTGTCTACATTGACGCGCAACCCTTCTATTTTGCCTGGTCGGTGCCACAAATGCCGTATTCCTTCGCGATTACGCCTGGAAAACACCGGATAGAAGTGCGTTTGCCCGATTTTGGTGTGCTGTTGGATACATTTACTGTGGTGGCTGGGTATAAAACCATCATCAGCATGGATGTCGACCACCTTCCCAAACGTATTTACGGGAAGGAAATGACGCCCGACCCGGTTCCCGGTGAAAAGGACGTGATCTATCGACATTCATTTACCTATCGTGGATTGGGAGCGCCCGCCTTCATACATACCGGCGGCAGGCTCTTGCGTTTGGATGGCCCGCATGGCAGCAATTGGAATGGCCCGGTTCACCACTATAGCAGCATGAAAATCGACGTTCCGGGTTACTACGAATACGATTTTGACTTTGAACCGGGCTTCGAATTGGATTTTGGGCCACGTGTGGTGAAGATGCGCACGATGGAAGCCGCGCGGTATCCTCAAAAGCTCAATTACCAGATTTTGCCACTTGTAGAGCATCGCCCCTGGATCAAAGATTCCATCGTGGCGCAATGGAGGCGGTCCCAGCAACCGCGCAACACCAATTACGACTGGAAAAACTATCATTACCGCAACCATTCTGGTCGCCTTTTCTTGCATTCCGCTTCGAAGGGCTTGATCAAGGGATCTCCATCGTACCTCGCTTTTTTGGATGATTCCAAAAATATCATGCACGTGATTACCTATAGTTCCTATCGGGAAATGTATGGACCGATCGGCAAATGGAAAGCCGCCTTGCTCTACGATGACGATCGCTTTGTGATGCTGGATACGATTGAAATCCTTCCGAATGGCCGCAATTTTCATCGCTTCAGCTTCTCGGCGAGTCAAGTTCAGGATTCCTTCAGCCTGCGACATCCCCGAATGATTCAGCAATTGCGACCGGAGACGTACATCCGACCGATGACGCAAAGCCATGAGACCTATCAATCTTTTCGTGGTGATTGGTCGGGTCCGACAAGGCGCGTGACCGGGAGGATTTCAGATGCTGCGACTGGCGAAGGTTTGGCAGGTGCGATGGTGATTTGCCCAAAAACGAATGTGGGCGCGATTACGGCAGAGGACGGCTCGTTTGCCTTGAATGTCCCGGAGAATACGGACACGATTGCCATCAGTTATATGGGCTACGAAAAGGCCTTCATTCAGTGGAATCGGAAAACGCGCTTGGATGTCGGATTGAATGAAGAGTCGGTGTTGCTCGAATCGGTATTGATCCGCGGGCAGCAAAATCGGCATGAGCATTACAATGAAAGCATGACGACCTCTTCCATGGACGTCGTATCTCCACGGAAAATCGACTTGCAGCGATCTGTTGATGTGGTAGACGCGATATCGGTACGTGGGGGAAGGTTGTCGGATCTCGCGGTCATCACAGGAGGGACACCAGCAGAGTATGGCGATGTTATCGGCGGAGTGGTCTCGATTCCCGAGTTTCCGCAGGAATTGATGGATAAATTGGCAGGTACGGCGACCCTCCGCAAAGACTTCCGTGACAATGCCATTTGGGAACCCGCGCTTCGGAGCGACAAAAAAGGTGTGGCAGCATTTCGGGTGAAGTTCCCGGAAGACATCACGCGCTGGGATGCCTACGCGATTGCGGTCGACCGTCATGGGCGCACGGGCCTCACGCGCAGCGCGATCAAGGCTTGGAAACCGATTGCCGGACGGTTGGCGATGCCGAGATTTCTCTACGAAGGCGATACGGCTTACGTGATCGGCAAGGTCTTGAATTATACCGGGGACACGGTTCAGATGCGACGCACATTCAAGCAAAGTGGCCAAATTTTGTCTGTAGCCAATGGCGAAGTCGGTCCCGTCATGTTGGACACGCTTGCCGTGATCCCAAGTGCAAGCGCCGATTCCTTTACGCTGAGTTATATGGCAGACAAAGCCGATGGCTACGGTGATGGCGAACAATGGGGTGTGCGTGTTTTCAGAAAAGGTGTCGAAGAAAGCAGCGGAATGTTTGCGACCATGATCGGCGATTCGAGCTTGAAATTGCAGCAATTTGACCCCAACAAAGGACCGATTCACCTGCGCACGAGTGTGCGCCTGCACGACTTCTTTCTCACGGAAACCGCGCGCATGGCGAGCTACGAGCACCTTTGCAACGAGCAATTGTCGTCCAAGCTTGTGGCGCTGCTCGCCGAGCAGCAAATTTTCGAAAGCCTCGGCAAGCCTTGGACTGGCGAATCCGAAATTCGAAAAGTCATTGCGATGCTCGAAAAGCGGCATGAAACCAAGGAAATCGGCTGGGGATGGTGGCCCGGAATGCCCGCCGAAAACTGGGTGAGCGAATCCGTCATCCGCGCGCTTTCCGTAGCAAAAAAGAGGGGCTACAGCGTCAACATCCCGTATTTTGACTGGTCTCCCCCCATGCTGTCACGCTTGGACAAACGCAATCCTTATCGCAATCTCTCCATTCTGCAATTGGTCCAAGAAATCGACAGCTTGTTGGACATTCGCAGTCATATCGAAGGCCTTGACACTGCAAAATTCAAGGACATTCCAACGCAAATTGCCATCATGGAACTGCGCCAAAAGGCTGGAATGTCGATTGATATTGACTCGCTGATGCGCCTGAGCCGTTTTGATTTGTATGGACAGCGGTATTGGCCCTCAGGATATGCGCATACGTACGCAATCACGTTTGGGAATCTGCCATCGACACTTGCTGCCTATCGGATTCTGCGCCACTCCGGGAAAAGTGTCCGCGAATTGGTGCCTGTCCTTGGGTGGATTTTGGGTCAGGGCAGCTCCGGCGGATGGGGGAATACCTATTTCACCGCACAGGTCTTGCGCACGCTACTTCCCGATCTTGGCTTGGCAGGGATCGAAGGCAAGTCCTCCCTTGAATGCAAAATCAATGGTGTTTCCCAAACGATGAAAGCCGATTCGACGTTCATTTTTCCACTCGGCACCAATATCGAAATCAACAAAAAGGGCCCCGGAATCGCATTCGTCAGCGCCTACCAAGATTGGTTCAATCCGCAACCTCAAGCAATCGATTCGCTGTTTAGGATCACCACTTACTTCCAAAAGGGGAATGCCACGGTTAAGACCCTTACCGCGGGCGAGCAAGTGACGATGCATGTCAATGTCCAAGTCAATCGCGATGCCGAGTATTTGATGTTGGAGGTGCCGATTCCCTCAAGTTGCAGTTATGCGAGCAAAACGGGCGGCTTCTACGATTACCGCTACAACAGCTACAGGGAGAGCTTTCGGCAGAAAACTGCGTTCTATTTCAGGTCGCTGCGCGCTGGGAACTACAGGTTTGAAATCGAATTGCTGCCGCGTTACACTGGAAGCTATACCTTGAATACTGCGCGGATAGAGCACATGTATTTTCCGGTGCTGAGCGGGCAAAATGAAATCCAACGGGTAAAAGTCGTCGGCGAATAGGCATTCGAATCGACACTTTTTCCAGAGTCTTGCTGAATGTGCCGGAAAGCCGTTGACTTTTGGCTGCCAATAGGCCATTGTTGATTCTCAAGCAAATTCGCTATCTTCATACCCGTCAATCACAGTGGGTTATGAATCGGTTTTCCTTCCTTCTCGCATTTTGGCTTGGTGCTGCGGCATTCGGCTATTCCCAGAATCTCGTTTCGAACTACAGCTTTGAGACGAATTCGGGATGTCCGGCGGGTCCTTGCGAATGGCAGCGGCCCACGGGCTGGAACAACGTGAATATGCTCACCGGCTGCGGGAGCTTTGGCACACCGGATTATTATCACACCTGCGGTGCAGGATTTTCGCATTTGCCTTACAATGGCTACCTCACGGTCAATCCCCATACCGGCAATGCCGTAATGGGCTTTTTGACTTGGTCGGGTGCGCTCAGTCCCAATTTCCGCGAATTGGTCAGTACACAATTGACGGCACCCATGGTGATCGGGCAGAATTATAGCGTCAGTTTCTGGATTTGCAATGGTTTTACACCTTACTACGGCGGTGGGTCGAATCACATCGGCTTGGATTTCAGCACGACAGCCTTGACGCAAGGAGGTGGTTTGTCCAATGTCGTTTCGCTCGTTCCAGAATACGAAATCCCGGGTGTGTTTTTCAGCCATGACTGGGTCAACTATACGTTTAATATCACGGCCACGGCCGCTTGGCGTTACATTACCTTCGGGAATTTTTACAACGATGCTGCCACAACTGCGACGTTGTTTTATGCGCCGGCTCCTTTTTTCAGGTGTTATTATTTTATCGATGACGTGGTCGTTCAACCCGCAGTGGTGTTGCCCTTAAAGATTCAAGGGCCTTTGGTTTCAGCCACGGATCGCGGTAGCAGCATCCAATGGTCGGCTACTGATGAAGAAGGCATCGTTCAATACAAAATCGAACGCAGTCGCTCCTTTGAGGATGGGTTTGCAGAAATTGCACAAACAAGCAATGTCGGTAATGGAAGCTATGCCATTCCGGACAATGCGCTTCATGAACCCGGAACTTGGTATTACCGCGTCAAAGCCCTGGATGCTGAAGGTCAGGCTGTGTTTTCTGAAACAGTTTCCTTCGAATTTTCGCCTTCATTTCCGTTGATCTCGGCTGTTTTCCCTTCTCCAAGTGAATCGGGTAAGCAAACCCAGCTCAAAATTTGGCTACCTACGGCTCAGTCGGTTGTCCTTCAACTTCTTGACCTTCAGGGACGAATCCTCGCAGCCAACGATTTTCTGGGTGTAGCTGGCGAGAATATCTGGCCAATTCCAATGGGTCAGTTGACGGCTGGAACTTATTGGATTCGCCTGTCCTGCGCGAGTGGGAATGCCAACACAAAGGTCCTTTTTGCGGATTAACCGGATTCTTGAAGCAATCGCGCCATGAATGGAATATCGACAGACCTTCGGTAAGCTGAATAAGAGGTCTTTCTTGTAATTCCCCAAGCATGGTTGATGCACTTCGATCACGACAAAGACCACATTCATTCGAGTCCAATTTTGCGGATAGGCATCCCTTTGGGTTGGCGATGTTTGCATTTGCAAGCGACTAAAATGAGGAAGATTATATGTTCCGAACCTTTAGGAGAATGGCTACATGGTCATCGCCGCTTGAGAATTGGCCATTGAATGGTTTCATTATCCGAATCACAAAAAAGCAAAAGGCCGCTCCACGAATGGAACGGCCTTTTGCAGTAGAATGGAAATGAGGCTTAGTGCTTCACTTCGATTTTGATGGTGCGGGTAACGCCAGCAGCCTTCACGCGGACGAAGTAGAAACCTGCAGCTTGGTTGCTCAAGTTCACGTCGCGGATGAATTCAGTGGAGGACAAAGCACCAGCTTCGAATACCATTTTGCCCATCAAGTCGACGATTTGCATCGAAACGTCGGTAGGCTCAGTGGTGTTGATGAACACTTTGAAAGTGCCTTCGTTCGGGTTTGGATAAGCACCATACTCCATCGCGTTCATGGCACCGTCGATACCGACGACCACGTTGACAGAAGCGGTAGAAGTACAACCATTGCCGTCAGTGACGGTAACGGTCAATGCGCCGGAACCAATGTTGCTGATGGTTGCTGTAGTTCCACCGTTGCTCCATGTATAGGAGTAAGGAGGGGTACCGCCATTTGCGACGACCGTTGCAGAACCGTCATTTGCCCCAGGTGCAGACTCTGGGGTGCTCGTAGCAGTGCTGGTAACAGCAGTAGGCTGGGTCACAGTTGCAGGACCAGCAGTCACGGCGCAGCCAGCTGCGTCGGTCACTGTCACAGAGTAAGCGCCAGCAGGAGCGTTGATGATGGCAGTGCTGCCACCGTTGCTCCAGACATAGGTGTAAGGGGCAGTACCACCAGTAGCGCCAGCAGCCACAGAACCGTTACCACCATTGCAAAGTGCAGGTGTGGTGGTTGGTGTTGCAGTAGGTGCATTTGGGTTGGTCACTGTCGTTGTGCCAACAACGCTACAGCCATTGCCATCCGTTGCAGTCACCGTGTAGTTGCCTGCTCCCAAGTTGGTTGCAGTTGCGTTGGTGTTACCATTGCTCCACAAGTATGTGAAAGGACCACCTGCTACGTTGATTGTTGCAGTTCCGGTTGTAGCACCGCATGCGCTCTGTGTCGAGCTCATGTTTGCGGTGTACACTGGGCATGCAGACAAGATTGGACGGATCACATAAGGACGGTTGAAGGAAGAAACACCGAAGAATTCGTTGTTTGCCCAGCCACCAGCTGGTGAGGTTGGCCAGTTGACCCAAGTGGTTCCATTGCGGAAGATATCTGCAGTTTGGCCCAACTGAACAGTAGAGTCAAATTCGACAAAAGTCACTGCGTAGTCGCCAGCAGCCAAGGCCAAAGGACCATTGTGGATCGGCAACACGTAGACTGCTGCAGAATCCGTTGAGTAGGCCAAAGTATCGGTCGAGCCGATGATGGTGTTAGGTTGACCAGAGGCCATGTCCCAAATCACAGCTGCCATTGGCTCGCCGGTGTAACCTGCGGTGACAAAAACCAAGATGCTATCGAGGTTGTCGGCCTGATACAAGTGGTATTGGTTGCCAAGGTAGCCACCGTTGCCAGCACCGATACCTAAAGCACCGATCACGTTGCCATTGTCACGGGCGTAAGTCGTATTGTCTACCAAAACGCCATTGTACAAGGTGTCATTGGCGGTGTTGCCGTCAGCCACAGAATGGGTACAGATGTACTCATAGGTGTAGAAGTCAGCTGAAGTTGCGGTGAAACCAGGAACGGTTTTGGCTGCAGTTGCACCAGGCGCAAGCGTGGTGGAGAGAGCACTTGTTTGGGTGTAAACTTGTGTTCCGAGACCGTCATAGACGTTTACCTTCATCGCAGCATTGGAGATCGAGGTGGTACCATTGTTGCGGATCGTACCGGTGAATGGGCCAGGCCATTGGTGGTCGATTGGCGTGATCGTGTACTCAAGCGTATCTGCGATTTGCATTTCCAAGTCAGCAGCGACAGGTTGTGTATAGACGTAGTTGTCGATGCCGATGAAATCGGAGTTTGCACCTGAAGGACCACCGTTGGTTACAAAGTAACGGAAGGCAACACGGCCAGAAGTTGGCGCGCCCAAACCAGAAATGGTAATGGTGTACTGTGTCCAGACGTTAGGGTAGCCCGTTGTGGTCAAGCCCGAGTTGATCGTCAGCAAGAGGGTGGTGTAATCACCGACAGAGGTAGCGGTGGTACCAACGTTGACGCTCGCGCCGTTTGTGCTCAATCTCACTTCCAAACGGTCAGGAAAGGAAGGTGCATCCACCGTACGGCTCCAGAAGGAAATAACATCACCGTTTTGGAAGGTGCGGGTTGGGGTGAAAAGCCAGTTGCTGATCGTATTGGCACCTGATACGTTGTTGTAATTGGCTCCAATATAGGAAGTATCCGGGGCATTGTAGGCCGTAAACACCGTCACGTTGCCTTGGAACCATCCTGGAACGGTGCCGACTGGCGTGCTAAGGTTTTGTTGGGCCCAACCACTGGTAAAGAGGTTGGCAACGTTGTTGAAGTTTTCTGTGAATGACTGAGCAGAGAGGCGTGTTCCCAAGAGGGCCACAAGCGCAATCGCCATTGTCATCCGCTGAAGCAAGCGAGCAGATGTGTAATTTTTTGATCTCATACCTTAACTAAAGAATTGGTGGATTCAAACCTTGCAACTTGAAGCCAAGCCGCAAACAACCCCCATTCGCGGAAAATCCACATCTAAGAGTTGACTCGCAAAGTTAATAGATGTTTGGAATTTTAAGGTGAATCGGCATTCAGGAAACTGAAAAACTTTAGAAAGTTCGCTAATAGCCAATGGGAAGCCGTTTATGACTTCCCAAAGAACATATTCCTTTGAAGCAGAAACTTCAAGAAAGTGGATTTTTGCGATCCGTTTCTTCCGGCTTTGCTTTTGAATCCAAGGCATGGCTGATGATCAAAGCAATTCCCCCAAAAAGGAAAATCATAGAGAAGTTGGCCGTTTCTTCGCGCAGGGCAGGCATGCTCATCGTGAGTACCGCTCCCATCAGGATGCCGAGAGAGACGCCAACAAACAGCAAGCCAAACTTCAATGTCGAGCGACCGCCACGGTTGGGATTGCGAAACAACGAAGGATCGGCTCCTTTTTCAATCATGGCCATGCGCTCGCGGTTACGCGTGGTGAAGTACACATAAAGAATGCCGAATACACAGGCAAACATGGCGACAGGGACTACAAATTCAGGATTCATCTTTCTTTTTCAGTTTTAGTGTGAACAATCGAGCCATTTGACTACACCCGACCGCGGACGGTTACAAGTGGCTTTCGATTTTCATTGATTTTTTTCTGCGATGATTCAAATCCCGTTGAAATGGCCGTTTTTGCCCTGTATGATTCGCCGAAAAATCAAGTAATTTGAGCCATGATTGCTAGAATCGCCTTGGATGTCGCAGGTGGCACCCCAAATTCTGTCACAATTTGGCTCGTTGGATTTGCCATTATGATCATTCTGATTGAAGGAGGCATTTTGGCGTTGTTTGGGATGCGGCCTGTTGGCAAGGCCTTCACAAGCAGTTTTCTCGTCAACATGGCTGCGCTGGGTTCAGGGTTTGTGCTGGGTACCATCTGCGAAGAATTGGGCTTGAGCGGCTGGCTCTTTCAAGGAGCGGTTTTCCTTGGTGTCGTTGCGATCCAAGGATTGATTTTGAGCACAAACCGGGAGAATCTCACCCGTGGCAGGGCGTGGTTCGCTGCATTCGTGATGAAAATCGTCTCGCTTTCCGCTGTTTTCGCCTTTGTGAAACTCTTGGATATTTGAACCATGGATCGATTTCTCAAAATCACATTGTTGGGCTTGTCGCATGGCTTGAGCGACTGTGCGGCGGGATTCATGATCGGCACACTCCCCGCTTGGACAGGCGGTGAATTGCTTGAACCCGCCATGCTCGTACTGCTCTACAATGCCTTGGCTTTTGGCGGACAGGTACCCGCAGGGATGGTCGTCGACCGCATCGGCAATCCGAAGTTGGTCGTGGTCACTAGCCTGGCGGTGGTTGCAATCGCCCTCGCCATTTTCCCGGTTGCGCCAGCCGTTTCGATTGCTTTGGCCGGGATTGCAGGGGCATTTTTTCATGTCTCCGGTGGTATGTTGGCGCTCTTGGCATTCCCGGGGAGCACCGTCGGGGCCGGACTGTTTGCCGCCCCCGGCGTCATGGGCATCACCTTGGGCGCCTACCTTGCTTGGGCAGGCACCCCCGCCCTCGTCGGATTGGGCATCACCGCCGCCGGATTTACAGCGCTCCTGCTTGTCATGAAAATGCCCTTTGCATCAGCGCCAAAACCCACCGGAAAAGATGAAGCCTTCGAATGGCATGATTTCCTGATGATTGTCCTATTGATGGCGATTGCTTTGCGGTCGGCCATCTGGAACCTGATGGAGGCCGTGCACACGGGCGACCACGAATTGCTGTTGTGGATGGGTGCCGCCGCCATGGCGGGCAAAGTCGCCGGCGGATTTGGCGCACATTATATAGGATGGCGCAGGTACGCAACGGCGGCCTTGTTGGTAGCTGCCCCGCTGCTCACCTTTGGGGGTGCACAGGAATGGGCCCTGCTCTCCGGCATATTTTTGCTGCAATCGGCGACGCCGGCCGCAGTTTTGGGCATGTGGCGGCTTATGCCCCGTATGCCCGCCACCGCCGTGGGCATGACCTTCGGATTGGCCATCGCCTTGGGCGGCGTACCGATGATGGTAGGCTGGGAACCGCCGGGTTGGGCGATTTTGTTGGTTTTGCCGGCTGCTGGAGTAGGATATTGGGTGGCGTTGGGGGTTAAGAATCTAGCAAAGTGAAGTACATTCAACCGTAGATTTCAAGGCAAATGGAAGAGATAGCAAAAGCAATGGGCCTCAAGGCCGAATTGGATGCGATGCGGCCGATCAACGCTGAACAAGAGGCGCGGATCATGCAAAAATTTCGGCTGGACTGGAATTATCACTCCAATCACTTGGAAGGCAACTCTTGAGGGACCAAGACTTTGCTGCTTTATGGCATTACTCCACGTAGCCGCCAAAGACACGATGGTTGCTCGGGGGCTGTTGCCGCATCGCGCTTCCGGATTGTTAGGGGGCTTAGGGGCTGCTTTACGCATCGGTGCTCGCGGGTGTCCGCGGAGGGGCAGGGGGGGGGGGGGGGGGGGGGGGGGGGGGGGGGGGGGGGGGGGGGGGGGGGGGGGGGGGGGGGGGGGGGGGGGGGGGGGGGGGGGGGGGGGGGGGGGGGGGGGGGGGGGGGGGGGGGGGGGGGGGGGGGGGGGGGGGGGGGGGGGGGGGGGGGGGGGGGGGGGGGGGGGGGGGGGGGGGGGGGGGGGGGGGGGGGGGGGGGGGGGGGGGGGGGGGGGGGGGGGGGGGGGGGGGGGGGGGGGGGGGGGGGGGGGGGGGGGGGGGGGGGGGGGGGGGGGGGGGGGGGGGGGGGGGCCGGCGGATTTTGGCCACCGGAATTGGTCGAGAAAATCGAATATCCGGAATACAAAACGACACTTTATATGCCGATTACATCGTGCGGGTGCGTCATGGTTTCCTGCCGTTTTATACTGAAATCAAATCCAACAATGGTAGGTATTATCAATCCCTGGAGTTTGTACAAGATGGCGAATGGGCTGTCTCCGAGGATTTGCGGATTCATTTGCCGAGCGGGGAGGTTGCGAAATAGTCAGCTTGGCAATTGTTGACTATTTGGAGCGGAGCGAATCATGGAATTTCTTTGTTGGTCGGGGGCGGCACGGAAATGATTTCATCCGCGCCGGCACAAATGGAGAATCCGAGCAACAAGATCATTACAATCGACAACAAATACGCCTTGATTCCTGAAATGCGGTCGTTGGTGAATGCACTGATCAAAAGGAAGGTGCAAATCATCAGATGTGCAAACATGGGCATCAACATTCTAAGCGATCCAGTGAAGAGCGCTCCGTTCTGGTCAAGGTCAAGCGTAGCATAGATGATCGTGCTGTAAACCCCAAGGATCAGCAGGTTGATTCCGACCACACGTATGATTTCTTTCATTTCGATTCAAGTGTCCATTTGCGGCAACCCATTCACCCCATCACATAAGCTCCGCCAAAGCAGACCGAAAACCCAACCAAGCCTGCCACAAGCGTCGTCAGCAAAAATGCGGATGCATATTCGGCTTTCCCGATGAAGAAAAACACGAACGAAGCCAAAAAGCATGTTGACGCATGCAGCGCGACAGACACCATCATCAAAAAGCCCAACGATAGCTCGTCGGTCAGTTTTAAGAGAAGGGCGATGAAGAAGACAGCGCTGTAAACCACCAACACCACCATGTTCCATCCCAATACTTGTTTCAGTTCACGCATGGTGCAGTTTTTCAATCTCGGCCGACAAGACTCAATAGTTGCTCGCAAACACACCCACACACATGGAAAACCCGATCATCCCGATAAAAAGTGACGCCAACAGGAACCCAGAGCCAATCGAAGGTTTCTTGAGGATATAAAACACAATCGCGGCCGGCACACAAAGCCCCAAATGAATCCACGATCCGATGACCGTATAAATCATCCCGTTTTCGATGCGGTCACCGAGAATCAAAACCACGAGATGCGCAATGATCCCGTAGGCCAACAAGCCCAAAAGGTTGAATCCGACTACTTTCCAGACGTCACGCATGGCCCATTTCTTTTATGTGTTGCTCCCATTTCGGTTTCATTTCGTCGCGGTAGAAGAGGTTCATCGTCTCAAAAGGAATCACCTTGCCCTCCTTACTCACGATGTGCACGCAGCTCTTTTTGATCGCCCGAATGTCAAAATCCCAAGCATCCATGAACCGCATGATGATGATCCTGAACAGGTTGTCGTAGCTCAGGCCCGGCGCGACAATCTCGGGCAGGCAGCAGAGCAGGTGTTGGAACTTCTGCTCCATTGCATCCACCGAGATGCCCGTGCTGAACATCTGCAAGACATGCTGATGCAAGCCTTCGTCTTGCTCATAGACGATGGTGTTTTTGGTCGTATTGAGCAGGACCTCGGGGTCGATCAAGCGGGTGAGCGGCACCACGCCCGACTTGGTCTTGAGCGCATAGGCCATCACGAGCGCGTCCGGATTGCAAGGCACCGGAATGAGGTCATTGGGCTGGAAAACAGGGCTTTGCTCCAAAATCAGGCGGCGCACCTCGCTGTTGGTGAGGCGGTCGGTCTGCGGATCAAATCCCTCCAAACGTCCGCTGATCTGGGTCGGTTGGAAGGTCACCCCGCGGACGCAGGGCTGTTGCAAAGCGAATTCGATGATTTTTCCGATTTCATGGTCATTGAGACCCTTTTGCAGGGTCACCACGAGAGTCGTGCTCAAGTTGAGGCGGTTCAGGTGCTCGATGGCTTTCATCCGTTGGGCACGCAAGTCCTTGCCGCGCAGGCTGTTGAGTGCCTTTTCTTCGAAGGAGTCCCACTGCAGGTAAATCTCGAAGTCGGGCATATAGGTCGCCAAACGCTCGGCAAATGCAAAGTCATTCGCGATGCGGATGCCGTTGGTGTTGAGCATCAAGTGCTTGATCGGCCGGGCCTTGGCCAGGTCCAAAATCTCGAATATCTGCGGATGAATTGTCGGTTCGCCGCCGCTGAGTTGCACCACGTCGGGTTCGCCTTCGCTTGCCACGATCACGTCGAGCATCATCTCGATCTCCGCCAACGAACGGTGGCTGCCATGGGTGGGGGAAGAAAGGGCGTAGCAGGTCGGGCAGGTGAGGTTGCAGCGGTCGGTGACCTCGATGAGCGTGAGACAGCTATGCTGCTCATGGTCAGGACAAATCCCGCAGTCATACGGACAGCCGAAACTCGTCGTGGTATGCGGTTTCCGGGGATATTCGCTGGCTTTGTTGTAGTTGCGGATCTGCTTGTACCAAGCGATGTCGTCGGCGATCAACACCTTCTGAAAACCGTGTTCCTTGCAGGTTTTCGTTAAAAAGACCTTCTCATCTTGAAAAATGACCTTCGCGTCGATCTTGCGGTGGCATTCGTTGCAAAGACTGATCGTGTGATCGTAGTAGATGTAATTGCGTTCAGTCGACATTCTGCAAGAGTTTTTTTGGGGCGAATAGCATCCGGAAAATGGTCCGCCCATAGTAGAGCAAGCCCAAGATACAGACAATTTGGATGGTTCCAAATGGGCCAAAATAGTCAATGCCCGGCTTGATGAATTCGGCCGAGAAGCGCCAAATCAGGTAACCGATCATAAAAAACTGGAACCGGATGCCGTTTTTGAAGGCGAATCGGCGTTCCAACAGCAGGAATAGCGTTGCCATCAAGATCAAAACGCCGATTTCATACAGCGCCAACGGATGACGGGGAATGCCGTCGCCGAGGTCGATCGCCCAAGGGAGATTGGAAGGCTCCCCGTAAGTCGGCTCCTTGAGACCCATGCTGAAACAACCAATGCGGCCGATGGCCATCGCAAACATGAGCGGGTAGGCAAACAAATCCCCCGAGGAGGATTTTTCGCCGATGACCAATTTGATCAATTCGACGCCGATCAAGCCGCCCAGAAGCCCGCCGACCACGGTCTTGCTGGTATAATAATAGAGCCACGGCGTGGCCCGGTCAAAAAACACGAACGGATCCTCCAGGGCGCCGATCAACCTGGAAAAGAGCAAGCCGCCGGCAGCGGCGCCGATCAGGATCCAAATCCGGTTTCCCTCGGGAATCGGATCGGCTTTGCGCTTGCGCAAATACACAAACAGCCTGAATCCCAGGAAGTAGCCGAGTGTTTCGAAGAGGAAATGGAGGTTCAAAATCTGCGAAGCATTGATCCAAACAATTGTCCCCGTCAAGTTAATGTGTTTGTGCATGCCGCAACCACCGTAGGGATTGTTTTTTGCACTGCTTGACTGGCTTATTGCTTCCTGGGATTGCCTAGATTTGCTTTCATGGGAATCCTGATTCGGTCCTGTTTTCTGCGGAAGCTGCTTGTGGTGATGACATTGGGATGCGGATGGCCTACGGATTGTCTGTTCACAAATCCGGGACACGGTGGAGATTCAGGGAGTAAAATTCATGTTTGCGGAGACCAAAGACGAGGTCGAAGGCGTCGAAACCCGCGTCATCAATTTGGTGCGGCTTGGACAAAATGGCGCCAAATGGCTGCTCAAGCACACCCTGCATTCGGAGTCGCCAGATTGCAACAGCCTTGAAGTCGAATTGGGAACCTACGCGGTGACAGATTCCAGCATCGTGTTTTATTCGGCGTGGATGTATTCGGAAAACGCGATGGCTGGCGTTTGCGGAGTAAGGAAGCAAGTTTTCAGGGTTGCTCCGAGCGGAAAGGTGAACCCCGGGCCCAGCCTCTTTTGGGTGAGCGTCGGCCACCAGCATCCTTGTCTGCAAGGGCTTGAATCGACTCAGGAGGCAATGTTTGAGCCCATGCCTTCCCAAAAGGAACACGAAGAGGGCCTGCTTTTTCTGGAATGCATCGAAGCCGAATTTCAGGGAGACATGCTGTTAGGAGTCGCCAAGGACCGACTCGTTTACGAGGTCTCGGAAGCGCTCCAAAAGCCAATCGCGAAGACCTTCAAGAAGTTTGGCGGTTTGGTGGAGTTTGTCAAATGCTTCTGAGTAGGATGCAAAAAACAAACTGCCCACCTAATTGGAGGGCAGTCTGACCAAATCTATCCAAATCTACGCAAATCAATTGTTGGGAGCTCCGGCTGCAACCCAGCGCTCGATCTTGGTCGCATAGCAACTCGGGAGCAAGGCACTGTTGGGCGGCATCACGACGTAACTCGGGTTTCCTGTGATCACACCTGCGAGTCTGCCGGAAATTGCATTCTGCTTGACGACATTGAAATTCGTGAGGTCAATGCCTGCGCTCGGACTTCCGCTGCCGTGGCAGCCGTTGCAATAGGTGTCCAACATCGGTTGGATGTCTCCGCTGTAAGTGACAGCCACGCCCGAATCACAAGACACCGTGGCACAACCCGTCGAGTTGGCTGCACCTGCTTCGATCCAAGCCTCGATGGTCGCAATCTGCTCGGAAGTCGGTTGCGGACGGTTGGCAGGCGGCATTTGATCCTCACCGCCTGCGCGCATGGCTTCAATCACCTTGCTGCTACCCGGCCTGCCCGCAGTCACCCCGCGCATAATGCCGTTGTAGTTTGTAAAGTCATAGTCCTCAGCTCGTTCTGTTGGATTGTGGCAGCCGTCTCCGCCCAATCCAGTCGTGCCGCAATAGGCCACAAAAACCGGCATGACATCCGTTTCAAAGCAAAGACCCGGTTCCACGTTGTTGGGATCGGGTACGTGATCCCAAGTGCAACCCGTCAAGGCAGCTGTTCCCGCAATCAATCCGGCAGCGATCCATGTAAAGGCACGTTTTTGAAAAGTAACGCCTCGATTTCCTGATTCCACGGTTCCTCTTTTCATAATTCTCCTACTTAATGTATTCTCTCGGGTGGGCTTTACGGGAGTCGCCTTCGTAGAGTTGAGGTGAAAGGCATGACAAATAGCCCTAAAAGGGGTGATTTCGATCAGTGTACCCGATTTGTCGGTGAATGGAGGCAAATGGCTTGCCAAAGTTGGCCCTGATGAAGCGGTTGCACAGCAAATGTGTAACCTTCGCAAGTACATCTGTAACGTAGTTGGTAGCAGCTTCGAGAACCTTTGCAATCAAGAAAATTAAAAATCACCCCATGATTATGCCCTCATCAAATGTCGAAACCGTCCAAGAAACCATTCATGATGCCAACTACCATCCCGTTGTCGTGGATTTGCTGCGGTTGATCCGCGAGAATGCTTGGGAAGAGAAGTTTGAAAAGGCCATCCACAAGGCGAAAAGCAAAAATGTGCCGCTCATCGAATCGGTAACTTCCCTCAAAACCTACTTGGAATGGATCAATGCCTTTCTCTATTGGGTTCCCATGGAAACCTCGCGTGGCGAAAATGTCAATGACCATTTGAGTGCGTTTTATTTTATTGCCGATCAGGAACCCTTGTTGTCGTTGCAAAACAAAGTGTTGCCTTCGGAAAAGGCGCGACCATTGACCCCGTTTTCGCAGTGGTTGGTCGACTATGCCGACGCAATGGGGGCCTTTCTCGATACAGAGGGATCACTCACCGCAGCCTCCGAAAAAACGTTTTATGATTCGCCAGCCTACAATATGCAGGAATATTCGCGGCCGCATGGAGGATGGAAAACCTTCAATCAGATTTTTGCGCGTCATTTCAAGCCCGGTTTTCGTCCTGTGGCTGCCATTGCAGATCCTTCGATTGTCGTGATGCCTGCCGACTCCACATTTGGCGGACAATGGGAAATCAGGCAGGATTCGCATGTGACCGTCAAGAATCTCCATTGGCAAGTCAGCGAATTACTCGAAGGCAGCCCCTACAAAAATCGGTTTGAAAACGGATTGTTCATGCACTCCTTTCTCAGCCCAACGGATTACCACCGCCAACATGCGCCTCTCGGTGGTAGGGTGTTGGAAGCCAGGGTGATTCATGGGCAGGTCTACCTCGAAGTGGAGGCTGTTCCGGCGGAGGCCGTTGATGGAAAACATGACCTTCACCTGAAGAGAAATTATGATTCCCTGGATACCGCAGGCTATCAATTTGCGCAGTCGCGTGCATTGATCGTATTGGAAACCGCGATTGGCCTTGTTGCGGTGTTGCCGATTGGCATGTGTCAAGTTTCGTCGGTCATTTTGACGGCTGAAGTCGGCGTTTCCGTGCGCAAGGGTGAGGAATTGTCCTATTTTCAGTTTGGCGGATCGGATATTATTGTTTTATTTGAATCTGCCAGCAATGTATGCTTTTCGGCGCAAAAGGGGATTCACTATAAAATGGGAGCCAAGATTGCGCAGGCCTTTCCGGTCAATTAAGTTCTGATAATATGCCTCTGGAAAAAGTCAATGTCGTCGCCTACAAATTGGGAGAAAATATTCGCCTCAAGAATTTCGCAGCCAGCTACAATGGTGTCATTTATTCCAGCTCGTCGACGGAGGTTTTGATTCAGCGGGGGCTCAATTCGTTTATTTCTGTCCAGAATTACGGCGAAGTTGCATTTTCGGATTGTGAGGAGGTGACGATCAAGGAATTTATGCATTTGTTGGCGCCATTCGTCGAAAGCCCGAATCCAAAAGGGATTGAATACAAAGAAGATTTCCTGATCGAAATCAATCCGGGAGAAAAGTTGAAATTCGATTACAATTCGATTCAGGTACCCGAAATCAATGCCGATGTCATCAAGATTGTGATGCTCAACGTGAGCCAATCCGCTGTATTGGATTATTTTTCCGAGTTGTCACAAAACCTGTTGCTGGAAACGGGCAAATACACCAAGGAACTGGAATTGAGCGGCAAATTGCATATCACCAAAAAGACGCTGATGAAATTCATCGGTCGCACGCTCAATACCCAAAGCCGGATCATCGACAATCTTTATTTTCTAGATGCGCCCGACACGGTTTGGGACAATGAATATTTGGCCAAAATCAACGACGGCCTTGCCTTGACCTTCAAGCTGAGGCCCCGATTTCGGGAGGTCGAATACACCCTGGCCAACAGCGACAATAGCCTGCGCACACTGGCGCAGATCATTCAGACACGCGAGAGCAACAAAATGGAGTTGGTCATCATTTTTCTCATTCTTTTTGAAGTCCTCAATGTCATCGTCGAATGGTTTCTCCCGTGATTCCCAAAGGGAAATTGTTGCTCATCGGCGGTCATGAGGAGAAGGGAGCACCAGCAGGCGAAAACCTCAAGGTGCACAAACGGACTGCAACAACCAACCATTTCGAGATTTTGGGTACCCTGATTTCGACGATACCAAGGGCGCACCATTGGATCGAAATCATCGCATCGGCATCTGCGATTCCAGCGGAAATGGAGGCCTTGTATGTCGATTCGTTTCAGCGCCAAGGATTTTCCAAGGTGGGCATCATCCAGGTATCGTCCCAGAAAGACGCCCAAAATCCGCTGTTGATCAAACGAATTCAAGCTTCACACGCCGTCTTTTTTACGGGAGGAGACCAACAACGTCTTGTTTCCCACTTGGCTGACACACCCCTGTTGGCTGCCATTCGAAAAAAGTATTTCAGCGACCCCAATTTCATCGTCGCGGGCACAAGCGCGGGCGCGATGGCGATGCCTGAAACGATCATTGAAGGTGGATTGATCCACGAGGCACTTTACAATGCTGACCTTTCGCTGGGAATCGGGTTGGGGTTGATCGAAAATGTGATCGTCGACACGCATTTCATCAAGCGGGGCAGATTTGCCCGCCTCGCGCACGCCGTCGCTTTGAACCCCACCTGCCTCGGCATCGGGCTCGGCGAAGACACCGCTATACTCGTGTCTGAAGGCAACCTGATGGAGGTGATCGGCTCGGGCATGGTGATTCTCATTGACCCCAGTCGGATGCATGCAAAGAATCTGAATGCTGGATTTGAAGATACCCTTTCCATCGTGATTGAAAATCTGATCGTGAGTATTCTTGCCGAAGGAAGCCGGTATTGGGTCAAGGAACGCACATCACACAGCAAGCTGTAGTTTCGGCACCGAAATTATCCGTCAAAATCTACTAATTTCGTTTCATGAATTTGACCCGTGTTGCGACTTGGTTGTTCATCATTGCAATGGTGCTGGCGTTTTTGGTACTGGCGCAGGATTTTTTGATTCCTTTGGTTGTTGCGGCCTGTATATGGTTCATTATCAATAGTCTTTCCAATCTTATTGCCAAGATTCGAATCGGAAAACGTAGCCTTCCCATGTGGTTTACGCGCGTCGTGGCGATGTTCCTTATTTTGGGAAGCATTTTTGGTGCCATCGAAATTATCGTGCAAAGCGTCAACGGCATGATGGCAGCTGCCCCGACCTACGAAAAAAACCTCGAAAGCATGATCGGGGAAGCCCTTTTGGCAGCCAATTTCAAAGAAACCCTGACGCTTTCCCAGATGATGGAACGTGTGGATCTCGCCGCTTTTGCTGCCGAGTTTGGTACGGCCGCTTCAAGTCTGGCGAGTTCCTTGTTTTTGGTCCTGTTTTACGTGCTCTTTATGTTGATGGAGCAAAGCACGTTTCCCAAAAAATGGCGATCCACCTTCAAAACCAAGGATTCCCGTAGAATCGCAGGTGCCACTTTGGACCATATCAACCTCTCCATTCGCAATTATATTACTTACAAAACCGGCATTAACCTTGCCACAGCCCTGCTCAATCTGGTCATCATTTGGCTCGTCGGAATGGATTTTCCGGTGTTTTGGGCATTTTTTATCTTTTTGATCAATTGGATTCCGACCATCGGGACGCTGGTTTCCGTGGTATTGCCGAGCCTCTTTGCCTTGGTCCAATTCAATTCCTGGACGCCGGCTTTGATCGTCATGGGGGGCATCATTGCGGTGCAGACGGTGATGATCAACCTCGTTGAACCCAAAGTCCTTGGACGCCTCTTGAACATCAGCGGATTGGTTGTGATGTTGTCTTTGGTGGTCTGGGGAATGATTTGGGGCATCGTTGGGATGGTTTTGTCGGTGCCGATTATGGTCTCTCTGATCCTCATCTTGTCCAACTTCCCCTCGACCCATCCGATTGCCATTTGGCTTTCTGCAGACGGCAAAGCGGAACCGGTTGAGTGAACGGGGCGAGGTGGAACTACAGGGCCTTTTTGCTGACGAATAGGTTGGAGCAATTTGCTGACTGCCAGCATTTCTCCATGCTTGATCAAATTCCAGAAAAAAGATACGGGAACCTCTAGCCCTTGCTAGTCAGTTCCCGATCGATCAAAGCGTTGAAAAAACAGCCCAAATGGCAGCAGTTGCTACCAATCGGTTTTTCTTGTGTATCGCCTGAAGCATTGGCCGCAAACGCGACCGCCAACAGACAATTCATTCATTCAGCGTCAACAGTAGTTCAAAATTGACATTCCGGATTTCGCCAATGAATGACCTAGGTCAGGAATCAAGCTGTTTTTTGGAAAAATTTGAATCTGGCAGGCAGATTTCTCTGGGAAAAGATCCGAATTCAGGCCGCAGTGCTGCCCGATTGGCGCTTTTCCATCATCCGCAGGGTGAGCGAAGTGATCAGCAAGACCCATGGACTGCCGTGCATCAACAGATCAAACCAGTAAATGCCAAGGTCCATTTTCTGCCCCGTAGCAATCCACCTGATCTTTTCCCAGATATGCGGCTCCGGGAAAAATGGGGCCAATCCCAACGTCAAGGAGGCCATTGCGAAAAGTGGAAGCCCTTGGATCAATAGTTTTTTCATGCTGAAATCATTTTCTCTACGCAGCAAAATTACCGCGACTTCGGAAGCTGAAATGTAACCTAGGTTCCAAAGACTTAAGTCCAAAAGAAAAGCCGGGCAAGCCCGACTTTTCCTTTCAAGTTCGACACAAAAATCAGTTTCAAGCGAGATCAGCTTTGGGTACCAAAGCCGTTTTTTCCAAGGCATCCCATCCGCCAGCGATGTCCGTGATGCCATGAAAGCCGTTGGCCATCAAGATCGAAGCGCCAATCATGGAGCGGTAACCGCTTTTGCAATGCACATAATAACCCTGTGATTTGTCGAGGGTTTGCATCGACTTCAGCAAATAATCCAGCGGATGGTTCAGCGCCATACCCAGATGTCCGCCGTTAAATTCGGCAAATCGGCGCAAGTCCAAAACGGGTTTCGGATGTTGCTGGAGCGCATTTTCCAAACCGGACGCAGGGATACGATTCACCGAAGCAATTTCCATTCCTCCCGAACGCCAAGCGTCAAATCCGCCCTCAAGGTATCCGAGGCAATTGTCGTAGCCTACGCGGGCAAGGCGTGTGACGATTTCTTCGACGCGGCTGGGTTCGGCAACCAAAACGATTGGCTGCTGCAGGTTTTCGATCACGATGCCCACCCAAGGTGCAAAATCGCCTTCGATGCCGATGAAAATCGATCCCGGGATATGCCCTTCAGCGAAAGCATCCTTGTTGCGGGTGTCGATCACGAGCGCACCCTTGTCCATGGCTTGCTCGAATTCAGCCAAATGTAAAGGCTTTGATCCATTCGCGAGCACGCTCTCGAAGCTGCCGTAGCCCGACTTGTTGAGCTGCGCGTTTTTGGGGAAATACTGCGGCGGAGGGAGGATGCCATTGAGCACTTCGTCAATGAATTGCTGTTTGGTCAATTCAGGGCGAAGGGCATAGTTCGTACGTTTCTGATGCCCGAGGCTGTCCACGAGTTCCTTGCCGATGTTTTTGCCGCAAGCGCTGCCTGCGCCGTGCCCGGGATAGACGATCACATCATCTGGCAACGGCAATATCTTGTTTTGGAGGCTGTCGAATAAAAATCCGGCCAAGTCCTCGCGGCTTGTGTCTTTGGAAACCGCCAAGTCGGGCCTGCCGACCTCATTGATAAACAAGGTGTCTCCTGAAAACAGTGCATGCGGATTGCCTGCTTCGTCCATCAGCAAAAAGCAGGTGGATTCCATCGTGTGGCCGGGTGTATGAAGCACCTTGATGCTGATCTTGCCGAGTTTCAGGATTTCGCCATCGGTGGCAAGGTGAATGGGGAAATTGGCCTTGGCGGTCGGACCGTACACGATTTCTGCGCCGGTCAATGCCGCAAGATCCACGTGCCCCGAGACAAAGTCGGCATGGAAATGCGTTTCCAAGATGTACTTGATCTTGGCATCGTCTTCGTTGGCGCGGTCAATGTAGGGCGCAGTTTCGCGCAGCGGATCAATGATGGCGGCCTCGCCGTCGCTTTCGATATAGTAGGCAGCCTCTGCGAGGCAACCGGTATAAATCTGTTCAATCTTCATGACACATCAATTTGAATACACCGCAAATCTCCTGAGATGGTTCCGTTCAAGGAATGATCTCCGTCAGGGTTTGGCGTGTCAATGGTTACAGATCACTGATTTGAGTTGGTTTTGTGACTTGGGTTGCAAGGCCGGAATTGTCCGACCAGAATTGGCAATGCTTCCAAACGTCTTATCTTCACCCCCAAATGTCCATCCTCCAGAAAATTCGCCAAAAATCCCGCTGGTCCCTGATGCAGTCTTTCTTTGCATTGGGCATGGAGGGGAAATGGCTGAAGGACCGTCCTGGGTTGCGCATTCTTGTGTATCACGGCGTCGTGCCCGCACCCGTGCGGCGCATCAATGCACGGTTTGTATCCACGGAGCAGCTGGATGCGCAGATGGCCTTCATCCGCAAGCGTTGTCAGGTGATTTCGGTGGAACAGGCATTTTCGGGAGATTATGATCCGCAGCGGCTGGCAGTTGCCGTGACATTCGACGATGGATACCGCAACAATTTACTCCATGCCTTGCCGATTTTGCAGCGCCATCAGATCCCCGCTACCGTTTTTGTGACGGCTGCCCGCGCTGCTGGAGAGGACATTTTGTGGGCGGATTTGCTGGATGTCGCATCGGCAAACCAGGGTGAACCGGTCACGATTGCTGGCATCCAGTTCCGGAAAAACCGCAAGGGCGAATATGCGGATGCAAGCGGAATCCGGCTCAAAGAACATTGCAAAAAAGGAGGAAAGGCATTTGTGGACGTCCTGCAAACGGCATTCGCAGGGGCCAATTTCAGGAATGATTCATCGTGGGATGACTACTGGAAATTGCTGGACGCCCATGAACTAAAGAGCCTTTCGCAGGCGGATGGCATCACAATTGGCGGACATGGAACAAGCCACAACAACCTCGATTTAATGCCGATCGAGGAAGCCTTGATGGATGTAGAAACGGGAATTCGGTGGATCGAAGCGGCCACGGAAAAGCCCGTGCGCTCCTTTGCCTTTCCCGACGGGGCTTATTCCTTGGATTTGGTGGAGGCCTTGACTCAAAGGGGATTGACCCAGCTGCTACTCACGGAATTTCGTTTCAACGATCAGAATGATGCACGCCTTCGGGATCGCTTTACGGTTCACCCGTTTTTGCCCACCAAGGTTTTGATGGCAGAAATGTACAAAGGGCATTATTTTTAAGCCATGGAGAAGCCCTTTCCCTACCGTCTTGAGCGCTTGCGCGACGATTTGCTACCGGATGTGCAGCAGTTGCTGGCGGAGGTTTTGAAGAAGCGCGTTTCCTTGGAATACATTCGCAAGAAATACGATACGCGTTTTACCGGGCATCAATATGTCAGCTGCATAGCTTATGACGGGAACAAGCCCATTGCCTTTTACGGGACGATTCCGCAATTTTTTTCGGATGGAAATGGCGGTCGCTTTGTCGGATGCCATGTCTCCGACAGCATGACTTTGGAAGCCTATCAACGGCGGGGTTTGCATCAGCGTTTGGCACTTGAAACGTACAAGTGGATGCGCGAGGAAGGCATTCGTGTGGTGTATGGCTTTCACAGCGAAAACACCTACCACAGTTGTAAAAAGCTCGATTGGAAGGAGTGGGGAACGCTCCGCGGCTATTGGTTGAAGGCGGCGAAGTTTCCTTTGGCGAAGTTTTTTCGGCGGATGCCCATCTTGCGAAATTGGCAGGTGGCACGCGTCAAAAAAGTGCTTGCACAATATGCCGTTGCACCGAAGGATTTTGTGAATAGCCAAGCCGAATCAGGATTGTGCGTAGAATATTCGTCCGCATTTTTTGATTCGAAGGCATTTCATCAGAATTTCTGGGTGGAATTGTCGGGGGTGAAATTCTGGCTCAGCATCGACGCTGTGGTACGCGTCGGCGATGTGCATTTTGATTCACAGAAATCCTTTGAAACTGGATTGGCTGAATTGATCCGAATCTGCATCCGATTGGGATACCCCAATATTTTGTTCCAGACATTTCCCGGATCCAGACTCGACCAAGCCTTGGCTGTCCATCACGCAGGATTTGAATCCTGGATCGTCGGCTTTTTGCCGATTGCTGAAAATTTTGATTTTACGCAATACAAGCCCAATTACGGGGATCAGGATTCGTTTTGACCTGCCGAAAAAGCGTGGATTTTTTCCATCAACCTTTCTGCAAGCAAGACGCGAACCTGTTCCGGAAATCCGGAGAGTCCCGGAATATCGTTGTATTCAACGAAGTAGCGTTGGCCGCTTTTTTCTTCGAGAATGTCGATCGCCACAATATCTGCACCCAATTTTTTCTGCAAAGTTTGAGTCTGCGCAACGAGTTCGGCATCAGGCTCAATCAATACAAAATCGGTCGTTTCAACATTGGCTTTCCAGAATTTTCCACGTCGCGCCATGGCCCAGATTTGATCGCCGATGGCCAAGTAGCGGATGTCGCGGTCATACGCAATATAGGGTTCGGTCGTGACATAATCTTCCGACATAAACAGGAGGTCTTGTACATCCTGCCATTGATCGGCGTCGCGAACAAGCACCTTGCCAAATCCGCCATGGTAATTGCCGGATTTGACGACGAAGGGAAATGTAAGTTTGATGTTTTTGAGCGTGGCGGGATTCGTCACTGCTTGAAAAGGGATGACGGGTAAATCGCAGGTTTTCAATACCCCCAGCATCGTGAGCCGGTCATATCCTTGGAGCAAAACAGCTGCATCGTTGACGCAAGGAATGCCCGACAATTGGATCAATTCAAGCGCCGCACGATGCTTCGCCAGAGGCTTGATTGCCCCCACGCGCCAGAGAATTGCATCCGGCTTGAGTACGCCTTGAGGATCCAAGGCATACAGTTCGCCGTCGCGCAATACCCAATCCGTGGATTGGATTTTCTTCTGATGCACTTCAAACCCAGGCAAATATTCTGGCCAATAACTTTCTCCGTTGAGAATGAGTATTTTTTTCATTTGCCTTGTCTTTAATTTTCAGGATGCAATTGTTGCGCAGCAGATTGCCCATAGTCCCATAATTCTTGAATGGGTACTGCATTCCTGACTGTTTTGTTAATGTCTTGCCCCTCCTCTGAAAAGAGCGGGGGAAAACAATGAATTCCCTGCGTACCATTTATCTGGGCGATTTCCTTTTTCCATTCCACCCATCTTGAACCACGGTAGAAGGTCTCCATGTCGCAATTGAGGCACCATTGGATGAATTCGCTGTAGCCCAAGTTCATGGGTTCCCAATAAAGCGATTGCGGCACAAAATAGAAGATTTTTCCAATGTCTTCGGGTGAAATTCCTCCGTTGTTGATGGCGAAAAATCCCCCTAAAACATCATCCGCAATGAGCAAATAGCCAATGTTTGTTTCGCCTTTTTGAACGGATTTCCCTTCGTTCCATGCCATTAATTCGCGGTCCAGTTTTTTGGATCCTGAGCCCAAAATCCTGATCCAGCCATGGTCAATGAGAATCCCGCCTGTTTCGTAAACGATGGCGCCCATCGACGATTTTGTGGTGACCTGCGTTTCATAAAGTGCGCTTTTCGCGCGTTTGGAATCCTTGGGAAGGACTTCGAAATCGTTTTTTGCAGTGGCGAGCCACTTTTGAACAGACGTCCAGCCCGATTTGTTCTTGTCGATCAACTCTGAAAGTGGGCGCCGCACCACGGTTTGTGCCATCAGTTCAATGGTTGCAACACATAGCAACGCAAATAGTAGCGTGGATTTGAACATTCCGAAACTTCGCCAAAAATCTCTAACTTCTCCCCATGTTGGACCGGAAATCATTTTTGCAGCGTATGGGAGCCTTGGGTGGTGCGGCCTTTTTGGCGCCGCTGATGGACAGTGGATTAAAGGCTGAAATCCAAGCCGCTGCTGCGCAGCTACAGGTGGGCGATCCGCTGTCGGTGGCCACCGACGAGGCGATTTGGAAAACCATTCGCAAGGCTTTTGACTACCCCACAGAGTTTATCAACCTCGAAAATGGCTATTACAGCCCCATGCCCAAGCCTGTTTTTGATGCCCATTTGGCCGACGACCGCCGCATCAATCACCTGACAACTTTTTACATGCGCCGCGAAATGGATGCCGACCGCGAAAAAATCCGCGAACGCTTGGCGCTGTTTGCCGGCATCGACAAGGAAGAATTGGCATTGACCCGCAACACGACCGAGTCGCTCGACCTCCTGTTTGCAGGCATCGGATTGAAGCGCGGTGACGAAGTGATTTGCAGCAATTTCGATTATGGCAGCATGCTCGAAATGCTCGACCAAATGGCCGAACGTGATGGCATCGTCGTGAAGCGGGTTGTCCTTCCACCCGTTCCCGATTCGAATGAAGACTTGATCGCGCCCTTCCGGAATGCCATCACGGACCGCACCAAGCTCATGTTGGTCACCCACATGATCAACCTCAATGGGCAGATTTTGCCTGCCAAGGAATTGTGCCGTTTGGGCAAGCAGCACAACATTGCCGTCGTCGTGGATGCCGCGCATTCGTTTGCACACATCAACTTCAAACTCCCCGAATTGGACGCTGATTTTATCGGCAGCAGCCTCCACAAATGGCTGAGTGCGCCCTTGGGAAATGGCCTCTTGGCTGTGAAAAAAGACAAAATTGCGGGCGTTTGGCCCTTGCTCGGCGACGTAGGGCAGCCCAAGGACAATATCCGCAAGTTTGAGCACCAAGGCACACGTCCGCCGGCGGATTGGCTCGGAATCGCGCATGCGATTGACTTTCATGAGGGCATTGGAGGGGCGCAAAAGGAGGCAAGGCTACGGTATTTGAAAAATTATTGGGCCGAACGCGTGAAGGACCTGCCGCATGTGACGCTCAAAACTTCCCTGAAACCCGAATTTTCCTGCGCCATCGCCAATGTGGCCGTCAAAGGAAAGTCACCCGTGGAATTGGCTGATTATCTCTTCAAGGAGCACAAAATCTGGACCGTTGCGATCGGGAACGTCGGCATCGAAGGGGTTCGCGTGACGCCGCATCTTTACAATACAACCGCAGATTTGGATACTTTGGTGAGGGCTTTGGAAATGGCGAAGTGAATTCGATCAGAAAAAATCAGGTTGCTCGCCCCCGCTTCCTGCAAACCGAAACGTGACCGTGCCCTCAAAATGGCCCGTTCGCACATTCACCTGAAAATAGCCGATCCGTTCCTTGTCCTCCCGGTGCTTTTCATAGACATCGGGAACCTCCTCGTAAAGCTGAACGCCCAACCATTCTTTGGTGGGTCGCTTGGCTTTTTCGAATCCAAAGGCATTTTTTACCAGCAGAACCGCATCCGCGGGATCCATGTGCCCTTTCAGGAAATTGAGCGTCGAAGACTCGATGAATTCTTCCTGGGAAAAGCTCTCGGGCAGCGTGAATCCGCCGAGATCCTCAATATGGTACCGCTCCGGATAGCGACCGCATGCCTGCAACCCGATTCCTAGGCCGAGGAAACACAGGTAGATCCAAAAACGACCATTCGGTTTCACAAATCCACCACTTCGATATGGTTCCTGCCGAGCTTCACCTGTCCGAGATTTTCGAGTTGCTTGATCAACCGTGAGACCACTACGCGTGAGGTATGCAGGTCGTCGGCAATCTGTTGATGCGTTGTTTCGATTTCAGTTTTGCCGAGCACGCGCACACGGTCGCGCAAGTACTTGAGCAGGCGCTCGTCCATGCGCATGAACGCGATGCTGTCGATCGTTTCCATGAATTCGTCCATCCGCAAGCGGATCGATTCGAAGATAAACGCCTTCCAGCTTTGGTATTTGGTGATCCAACGGTCGAGATATTCCACCGGAACCATGACGAGTGCCGAATCCTCCTCTGCCACGGCGTGCACTTTGCTCTTTTTGTTGCCCATGCAGCAGCTGAGCGACATGGCGCAGGTATCTCCGCTTTCCAGGTAATAAAGGAGAAGTTCGTTGCCTTCCTTGTCTTCGCGTAAGACCTTGATTGCGCCTTCAAGCATGATCGGCATGTGCGTAAACGGATCGCCGACATGCATGAGGGTCTGCCCCAACTTGACGCGGCGCAATTGGCCGACGGTGGCGATTTCCTTCATCAGGTCGTCTTCGAGCATGAAGCCGAGATGTTGCTCGACCTTCGTGTACAATTCTTGATTCATCTTCTCTGCTTTGCGGCCTCAATTTACACCTTCGAATGCAGCTTTTAAAATTTGCTTTACGGAAGCCATTTTCCCAAGCCCCATCCTGAGAATCGCGTTCATTCTGCCCCACTGACCAAGATCAGGCGCATTTGTAACTTGAGTAGCGGATCTGGACTTGGGCGCTCCGGAACTTTGACGACAGAAATTCTACCCAACATGAGTGAAGTTGCATTTCCTCCGAAATATGTTTCTGCAGCAAAGGCTGTGTTTACCGGTCGCTGTCCCGTATGCCGCGAAGGCGCGGTGTTCAAGGGACCCTGGAATAGGCTGGATTTTATCGCCAACAACCGGCATTGTCCGGTTTGCAACACCGATTTCGAACCGGAACCGGGCTTTTTCTATGGTTCGATGTACGTGAGCTACAGTTTTAATGTCGCGACGTTGGTTGCTGTTTATCTGTTTCTATGGGTCTTGTTTGACCCCGAATCCCCTTGGGTGTACATCGCAGCCGTGATCGGTGTCACGGTGGCCATTGTTCCTTTCACAGCCAGGTTGTCCAGAATGCTCTGGATGAATTGGTTTGGTCCGTTCAAATATGATCCGACCGCAGCCCGACGGATGCCTTGATGGCTGAAACGACCTGGTTTTCCTGATATATGTCATGCTTTTTGAGAATGTCCTTTCTTGTTCGAATGTTCTTGCTTAGCTTTGCAGCATGAATCAGGCGACGCAAGTGAAAGGTCAGCAAAGTGGTGTGCAAACACGTTCGCTCCTCGGGGCGGTACTCGCAGCCAAGTGCCCGCAATGCCGTGAAGGTGAATTCTTTGACGGCCCTTGGAATCGAATGAATTTTTTGAAGATTCATCAGAATTGCCCCGTTTGTGGGGTACAATTCGAGCCGGAGCCCGGATTTTTCATTGGCGCGATGTACGTGAACTATGCGTTTAACATCATTCAGCTGGTGATTGTCGGGCTTTTTATGTGGCTCGTGGTGAATCCTGATTCGGCATGGTGGATCGTCGCCGCCGTGTTGGGCGTAACCTTTGCCACGATTCCGTTCACAGCGCGTATGTCGCGGGTGATTTGGATGTACATGTTTGCCGGGATCAAATACGATCCTGCTGCTGCGCGACGCACCTGACGCTGAGCATCTCTATTGGAATTCTAGAATCCGTTCCGTTCAAGGTTCAGCTTTGCCGGGAGGTAGTCGGATTTGATTTTCAGTGCAGCTTGATAATCCGCCACGGCCTTTTCGGTTTCGTTGAGCTTTTCCCAGGTTTCTCCGCGGTCGTTGAAGGCCTCGAAGTAATCGGTTTTGTAACCGATCGCGAGGTCAAAGTCGGCGATGGCTTCTTGGTAGCGCCCGAGGGCACGCTTGGCCAAGGCCCTGTTGTAAGGCGGCAAATGTGTCCAATTATTGTGAAGGGCGATGGATTTGTCAAAATCAGCAATCGCCGCTTCATATTGCCCCAGTAGGAGCTTGGCTTTGCCGCGGTTGTTGAAGGCGTAGGCATGTGTGGAGTCCAAGGCAATCGCACGGTCGAGCAGCGGCAATGCTTCTGCCGGGCGATCAAGGGCGTTCAAAGCGTAGGCTACCCCGCTCAGCCTCTTGGTCCCCTTAATCGGAAACCACAAGCAGTTGTTGATGGCAGCATTGGCTTTTTCTGTATTTTCTTGATAGATATGGCAATAGGAGAGGCGCATGTAAACTTGCCCAGAATCAGAATTGAACGTTGCAAGTGCCATGTTAAAATATTCGATCGCAGTCGCGTAATCCTTCTGATTGTCCATGAATGCAGCATATGCAAACCATGCTCGCGTGTCGTCGGGAACTTTTTCGAGATATTTGACAAAGCCTAAATTCGCCTTTTCTGGCTCACCCAATCCGGAAAGCACAACGGGCATCATGTATTCGATTTCAAGGTTGGTTGGCGCAATCTTGTAGGCATCTTCGAGGTCCCGCAGGGCTTTGTCATATTTCGCTAGTGCTTCATAGGCTTTCGCCCGTCCGATGAGTGCGTCGAAATTTTCGTTGTCAAGTAGCAATGCACGTGTGTAGTCTCTTACCGCTGGTTCGAAACTGTCTGATCGGCGTTTCGCATCGCCCCTGATGGTGAGGTAGATATGTTTGTCTTCCTCACCATACATAATTGCGGTATCTAAATACATGATTGCACTCTCGTAGTCGTCCATCCGCATCAGGCACTCTCCTTTAAGCGAAAAAGCAGGTGCATATACCGAATCTAAAGCGATGCATTTCTCCAATTGCTTTATGCATTTTGCATAATTTCCGAGCTTGAAGTCCAGATTGGCGCTTTGGAAGTAGGTGAAGATTGACATTGAATCGATTCCAAGGGCAAATTTGTATTCTGCTGCTGCATCCTCAAATTCCCCTTTTTCATAGGCCAACATTCCCAAATACGTATGGCACTCGGCACGTTTGGTGGAATCCAGCTCCATGGTACGATTGAGCGCGACCTCGGCAAGGCTGAACTCATTCATTCGGTACAGAATATAGCCCTTCAGGAGTTGTAGATTGCCGCTCTGTGGTGCGAGCGCCGTCCCTTTTTCAAGATCTACTAGCGCTTCTCTCAGCATGTTGCGGTTCATGTAAATGACACTGCGGTTCTTGTAGGCATTCACATTTTGTGGATCAAGCACCAATACCACATTCAGGTCTTGCAATGCTTTTTCGGTTTCCCCCCGGTTGCGATACATCTCGGACCGTATGGAATAGGCCATGGGATTCTTCGTTTCGCGGGCAATCGCGTAGTCCAAATCGTCAAAAGCCGGTTCGTATTCACCCCGTATCGCAAAGATGGTTCCGCGAATGACATAGGCTTCGACGTTTTTTTCATCCTTGAAGAGAATTTGCTTGCAGGTCAGAAAGGCTGCATCGTAATCCTCTTTGTCGAATTGTGCTTGTGCCGTTTTGAGCAAATCTTTGACCGATCCTTGGGCATTGAGTGCGGACCCTGTTGCTGACAGCAGCAGGAAAAACAGCAGGAAATGGATCAAAATGCGGGTGGAATTACTGCGCATCGTGGCCGCGATGAATGGAAGGAGGTTTTTCACTTTATGCTATTTTGTTTTTCAAGGTCATTTGCCGAGTCGTTGCAGGTTGGCCTTCGCCGGTTCATAGTCGGGATTGGCCTGAAGCGCTTCGTTGTAATCGGAAACAGCCTTTTCCAGATTGCCCAGTTTTTCCCAAGTTTCCCCGCGGTCATTGAGCGCTTCAAAATAGTCTCCTTTGTAGCTCAAGGCGAGATTGAAGTCGTCGATGGCCTCCTTTTCGCGCCCCAAAGCACGGAGCGCGTTAGCCCGATTGTAGGGCGGCCAATGGAAATAGTCGTTTTTGAGTGCGATCGACTTGTTGAAGTCTTCGATGGCTGCCTCGTAACGGCCGAGTTTGTATTTCGCAAATCCACGGTTGTTGTAGGCGTAGGCAAAGGTCGAATCGATAGCAATGGCTTGTTCCAGGATCTCCAGCGCCTCCGGGTAACGTTCCATTTGGTTGAGCAGATAGCCAATGGAAAGCAGCTCTGTCGCAGATTGACTTTTCATTTTCATGAACAAATCTAGATCAGCATTGGCCTCTTTTGTTTGTTTCAGCTCCCAGTAACAGATCGCCCGTGAGTAGAGCAATCCGGTTGAATCGGTGTTGGGGCATTGAAGTGACTTGGAAAATTCCTCGACGGCAAGGGCGTTTTTGCCTTGCTCTTGGGCACTTCCTCCAAGTAGCATCCATGCCTTCCAGTCATCCGGTACGCGCTTGAGATAACTTGTGAGCGTCTTTCTTCCATTTTCAAATTCTTTTGCATCCATTTGAGCCTGCCCATAATAGAAATGGGCCTGCAAGTCTTCTGGATCGAGCGCATGCGCTTTTTTGAGGTCTTCCTTGGCCTTTTCTGCGAGTCCCAAGCCCGCGCGCGCGGTGCCCCGGGCGACCAAGGCTTCAACGTACTCCGGTGACTTCAGAAGCGCTTTGTTGTATTCATTGATTGCGAGTTCGGTCTCTCCGCGGCGGAGGAAATAGTCCCCCATCGTTTTCAAGTTCATCGGCAGGACGGGACCACCAATGGCAATCGACCTTTTGATAAACGGCAATGCTTCCTCGTCGCGGTCGAGCATCATCAAACACCTTGCGTAGTTGCCGATGCTTGTGGCATCCATCGAGTCTGCTTGGACGGCGGCTTCAAAAATGGAAAGGGCTTCCAGCGTGTCTCCTGCTTTCAAGCGCAATGAGGCGAGGTTTGACAAAGCCTCCGTCGCATAAGGATTGACCTCGGCTGACAGCCGATAATGGGCTTCGGCCTCCTTGTCTTTCCCCATCGTTTCCAAGATCAAACCGCAGAAAAGATAAGCACTTGACGAATCATTGGTTCCCAGCTCCAAGCTACGCTTTAGATAGGGCAATGCTTTGGCTCCGTCGCCCAATTGGTACTGAGTCAGGCCCATGTCAAAGTGGGTTCTTGCGCCATCAGGGTCCAGTTTGAGCGCCTTTTCCATGTCCTGCATTGCCGCTTTGCTATTTCCCATTTCAGCGTAGACATGACTGCGGTACCGCAAGGTTGCCACATGTTTGGGGTCCATGGATAGCACGTGGTCAAAATCCTTCAATGCTGCCTCATGTTGATGATTTTGGTAAAAGATAATCCCGCGAAAATAATAGGCCCGTTTGTCCTTGGTTCCCCGCTCGATCGCATTGTTCAGGTCACGATAGGCCGATTTGTTTTGACCAAAAAGTGCAAATATGGCCCCTCTCAAGATGGCCGCATCATTGTTTTGGGCGTCCACGGAAAGAATTTCCTTGCAGGTTTCCATGCAAGCCTCGTAATCGTAATTGGCGAACTGCTCCTCCGCCTTCTTTGTCAGCGTTTTGACATTGGTTTGGGCAAATCCTGTGGTGGAAATGCTGATTATCAGCAGTATGAACAACAATAATCGTTTTCTCATCGTTTGGGTTGGGTAAAATAGAAACGGAAATTGGCATTAATTTCTGGAAACTAGAAGTTGAAATCTCTCGGCTCGCCGAGGGCTTCCCTGCCGTCAAGGATTTCCTTTCCTCGACCTTCAGGGTCTCCCACCCATGGACTTCGCGATAGGTCTGGCTTAGCTGGCGAAATGCCCATTTTGCGTCTGAAAAGGTAGTTTTCGTAGGCGCCATCGATGGCGGCCACAAGTTGCTCCCGTTCGTAACGAAACGCAGCTTGTTTGATGGCCTCCAACCAATAGATGCCTTCCTCGACCTTCACTTGTTCGCCGGCATATTTTAATGTCTCAAGTGCAGCTTCAAGTTCAAAGTCTTTGTCGCCGCGTTTGGTGTAAAAACCTTTGCGGCATTCATTGGTCGCATACGTGTCAAAAAGTTTGGCGAATTCGGCTTCCATCGGACTATGTACGTACAACATCGGTCTCGCATCGACCGGCTCTAGTTCAGCAACTGCTTGTTTCTCTTTTGGGGACTTTTCGTACCGCGCCTTGAGGGCAGCAACGAAATAGCGGGATTCCTTTTTTCCGCGAATATCAGGCAATAGCCGCCAAAGTTTGGGCGACCTTGTGCGCTCGGCCACATAGGCGTAAAAATTGGGGAACCCAAATTGCTTGCTTTCCTCGTGCTCGTCAATAAAGAGCCCGTAATCCTGCCAACCGTTGTACACCTGTTTGTTCTTGGACCAGCGATAGTCGAGCAGATAGTCTTTGACGACTTGAATATCTTCCTCGGAAATGGGTGTGATGATATCCAACGTGGCAATCTCCATTTCCAGCCTGGCAAAATCTCCGGAAAACCGAACGCCTTCGATGTCCTCCTTCTCGGCCCGCCACAGGCATTGAAGGTCGAACAGTTTTTTCTGTTGGATGCTGTAAATGACCTCATCGGCTTCGGTCATCGCCTGTGTCAGCTTGTACTGCTCGAGTTCGACTTGGGACTTGCCGAAAGCGAGCCAATTTTGTCGTCCAAGGTGATATTCTGCCAAAAAATTCGGAACGTCTTCGTCTCGATATTTTGACAGCCATGCAGCCATTTTGGGGTTTGCAAGGCATTCATCGATGAATTGTCGTTGCTCGGAGGTGAATTCGTGAAGCATAGGAATGGGGTTTTATGGGTAAAAGTGTTTTAGAAAGTTTGAGCGAATGCTGTTCTATTCATGAACGATGTTGGTAAGGCACAAATCATGAACGGAATCGATTGCAAGGGAATGCAGTTTCATTTCTGGAATTCGGTTAAAGATGTAAATGGCAGGATTGGCTGCCGGAAGTTTTAGTCTTGTAGGTCGAATCTCGGAATTCCAGTCGAAGGAGTCAAGAACCTGGAGGAAATTTATCGGTCTGAGGCAAACAAAAAAACGCCCAGCGCTTTGAAGCCTGCTGGGCGTTTGGAATCCTTCAAATGTCTCGGCCACTGTGTAGCGGTGCCCACCTGGGCGACGTGATACCAACCTTGGCGATCAAGCGGCCGAAGCCACTTGATCTCTTTGGTCAGTATCCCGTAGGGGAGTCGAACCCCTGTTGCAAGAATGAAAATCTTGAGTCCTAACCACTAGACGAACGAGACATATTTTGAAGAACGGGCCACAAAGTTAGGAATCATTTCCGGCTTGTCAAGACTTATTTTATATTTTTTTTGAGATTCCTCATATTTTTTTCTGAATCGCCCTCCGTTTGCACGATTGGCCTATTTTATCTAAGTGTTAAAATGACACTTTCCCCTTCAAATCGGTTGGCATTTCCATTGAATAACCCTAACTTTGGCCAAGTTTATCCGATTGATCATTATCGAAAATCTCATTTAGAATTATGGCTATCAAAGTAGGAATCAACGGTTTTGGTAGGATTGGCCGCCTGGTGTTCAGGCTCTTGGCTGAAAATCCCAACGTGGAAGTCGTGAAAATCAATGACCTCACCGACAATGCCACCTTGGCACACCTGCTCAAATACGATACGGTTCACGGCAAATTCAAAGGCACTGTCACCGCCGACGAATCCAGCATCACCGTCAATGGCAAGCGCATCCTCGGCAGCTCCGAAAAGGATCCGCTCAAACTCGGTTGGGGCGAACTCGGCGTCGATGTCGTGATCGAATCCACAGGCGTCTTCGTGAGCCAGGAAAAAGCAATGCTGCACGTGCAGGCCGGTGCCCGCAAAGTCCTGATCACAGCCCCTGCCAAGGGCGATGTCGATGCAACCGTCGTCCTCGGGGTCAACGACCACATCCTCAAACCCGAGCACAAAATCATCTCCAACGCCTCTTGCACCACCAACTGCCTCGCGCCGATGGTCAAGGTGCTCGACGAGCAATTTGGCATTGTCGGCGGATTCATGACCACCGTTCACGCCTTCACGGGTGACCAAAACTTGGTCGACGCGCCTCACCGCGACCTGCGCCGTGCCCGCGCCGCCGCGATGAACATCGTCCCCACAAGCACCGGTGCAGCCAAGGCCCTCGGCATCGTTTTGCCACAGGTCAAAGGCCTCCTCGACGGATTCGCCACACGCGTCCCCGTTCCAGACGGTTCGTTGACCGACTTCACTGCGCTGCTCAAAAAGCCAGCAACTACCGCTGAAATCAACGCCGCATTCAAAGCTGCCTCGGAAGGCGCCCTCAAAGGCTACCTCGAATACAGCGAAGAAGAGCTCGTTTCGAGCGACATCATCGGCAATTCCTACAGCTGCATCTTCGACAGCAAACTCACCAACGTCCAAGGCGCCCTCGCCAAAGTCGTCGGTTGGTACGACAACGAATATGGCTACAGCTGCCGCGTGGCGGAGTTGGTTACACGTATTGCCTAATTAAGTGAGTAGTTAGCAAGTAGCAGTTAGCAGTTTCGAACGGAATTCGAGCGCTTCAACTGCTACCTGCTAACTCCTAACTGCTAACTTTTTGATCCCCATGATTCATATAGAAAAATGTAATCCTGCCGGTCGTCGTGCGGTTGTGCGCGTGGATTTCAACGTGCCCCTCGATGATGCAGGCAATATCACGGACGATATCCGTATCGCGGGTGCTTTGCCGACCATCAATTTCATTTTGAATGGCGGCGGTTCGGTGGTGCTGATGTCCCATATGGGTCGTCCGAAAAAGGAAGGCCGCGAACCCAATACCTTGCACCGCGTGGTGGCCCATTTGAGCAAACTGCTCGGGAAGCCCGTGCAATTTGCGGACGATTGCATTTCGGATGCAGCGTTTGCAGCGTCAGCGGCTTTGAAGGCAGGGGAGGTTTTGCTGTTGGAAAACCTGCGTTACTACGACGAAGAAGAAAAGGGCGATGTCGCTTTTGCCGAGAAGTTGAGCAAACACGGCGACTACTACGTCAATGACGCCTTTGGTGCTGCCCACCGCGCCCATGCGAGCACATCTGTGATCGCTCAATTCTTCAAGGAAAAATACGCTGGCTACCTGATGGCCCGCGAAGTGGAAACGGCCCACAAGGTCATGGACAATCCTGAGCGTCCATTTACTGCGATCATGGGCGGGGCCAAGGTGAGCGACAAGATTCAAATGATCACGCGCCTGCTCGACAAGGTCGACAATCTCCTGATCGGCGGCGGCATGGCCTACACCTTCCTCAAAGCCAAAGGCCACGAGGTCGGCAAGTCCCTGGTCGAAGACGACAAAGTGATCATGGCGGCGGCGATCATCAAAGCCGCACGTGGCAAGGGCGTGACGCTGATCATTCCGGTGGACAGCGTGGTGGCCGATAAATTCGCGGAGGATGCGAAGACGGCTTTGGTGCAAAACAATCAGATTCCGGCCGACATGATGGGTCTGGACATCGGTCCGGAGACCTTCAAGGTGTTTTACGACATCATCATGAAGAGTAAAACGATCATGTGGAACGGTCCGATGGGCGTGTTTGAGATGGCGCCGTTTGCGCAGGGCACGCTGGCGGTCGCGAAGGCCTTGGCCGAGGCGACAGCCGCAGGTGCGTTCACGCTCGTAGGCGGGGGCGACTCCGCTGCAGCGGTCAAGCTCGCGGGCTTGGACGATGAAGTGAGCTATGTCTCCACCGGCGGTGGTGCCTTGTTGGAGCTGCTCGAAGGCAAGGAATTGCCGGGCGTGGTGGCTTTGGGGGAGTGAACATAGGCGGATTCGAAGAAGAATCAAACAATGTGCAAGTCGATCTGCTGCGAATGGCGGAATGGGCTTGCACATTTCTCTTTTAGTAAACTTCGAATTTGGAACTGATTTAGGTTGCCGACATTCTGGGAGACGAATCAAATTGTTGCCCTTCTCCCAAGGATTCCGCATTTTTAGGAAAGTTAATCTTCCCCGAAATTGAAAGGGCAAATCTTCAGGCGTCTCTGCTTTCTGGTGATCAGCATTTTGGCCGGCCAATTGAGCCATGCCCAAGTCACGCCGTCAGTCATCGATTCCGTTGAGATTGCCAAGCTTCTGAAAATTGGAACCATATTGTGAGGATGCAAACTGCCGATTCGTCGTTTGGCTACCCTCATGGAATATGGGGCGATCATCCTGAGATCACATCCGGCAATACGTTTGGCCATCCCGTAGATTTTTCATACGTTTACTAGGAAGGGATTGGAGAAGAAGTGAAAAAGCACTTTCTGATCGCCCCGATTGGTTCTCCCATTTAAACATCTCCATTTTTGGATCTGCCATTTTCACCAAGGTCTTTTATCAATTGAATTTTTACAAAGTATGAGAAATCGTATTCTGTTGATGATTTTGCTCGCTTTTGCTTTTCAGATGTCCATGGCTCAACAGCTTTCATTGGATTGGGTAGGGCAATTCACGGGGTCGATGCTGAGCATGTCACACGATATCGATCTCGGGGGGAATGTGATTACTGTTGGGAACTGCAGTGGCGGCGGCGATATCGATCCCAGCATCATGGGTGTTCGTATCACGACAGGCAACGGGGCGTATGTGACCAAGCAGGACTCTTTGGGAAACGTGGTCTGGACCGGGGCGATCGAATCACCAGCGAGCACTGTGCAAATATGGCAAGTGGCGGTGGATGGGATCGGACGAATCTATGTAACCGGCTACCTCTATGGAACGGCTGATTTTGATCTCACGCAGGGAGGTATCGCCAATTATTCCAGCAGCGGTTTGGAGGCACGTTTTGTAGCAAGATATGGACCCTCCGGGTTTTTGCATTATGTCAAGGTATTCCCTGGCTACGGATTGCAGCAGGCCGACAACCCACTTGCGGTGAATGCGCAAGGCGACGTCTATATGAGCGGAAGCTTTTTTGGCACCGTGGATTTGGATCCCGGAGTTGCAGTGGCAAGCTATACATCTGTGAATGCCTGGACCGATGCTTATGTGGTGAAATTGGATCCGCAGGGAGATTTTGTTTGGGCAAAACAATTCTCAGGCGCTAAAGACGATGATTGGACTTCCGTATGCACTAGTCCTTCGGGCGATATCTACATTGCCGGAAGATATTCCGATTCCATCGATGTCGATCCAGGCCCAGGTGTTGTGCAACTCATCGCCAACACCTTCGCGGGAAACTTCCTTTGCAAATTGGATGCAAACGGCAACTTGCTCTGGGGGACACAATTTCTAGGTTCAGGATATTGCTTTGCCTCTGCCATCGAAACCACTCCCACTGGGGATATTGTGGTCGTAGGGGGCTTTGCAGGTGGTACAATGGACTTTGACCCATCTCCCGGAGGGGCACAAACCTTTTCGGCAAGCAACGTACAAGGCTTTCTGGTCAAGTTGGATGGCGCAGGTAATTATATTTGGGCTCGCGCCATGGATGCCGACTTCTATTCTCAAATCAGTGCATTGGATGTGAATGGGCTCGGAGAAGTCTATTACGCTGCAAACATTGCCGGCGATTGTGACGTCGATCTCGGAATTGGCGTGAATATGCACTTACAGATGGGATCCATGATCTCAAAATTGGATGTGAACGGAAATTATGTCTGGGCTGGATTTCAGACGATTTATGGCGGTCACCAAATCGAAGACCTTGCGGCTTTCCCCACTGGCAATGTCGTGGGTGGCGGCAATTTTTACAATGCCTTCCAAGCCGCCCCTCTCCCGCCCAACCAATGGCTTGCCGGGGTTGCTGGGTCTGTTTTCAAATGGTTGGAAGGGCCATGCGCCTCCGTGGTGATGACACTCGATAGCGTGCGGAATATTGGATGTGGCACACAGGGCTATGCCGCTGTGCAAATGAGCAATGGCACGCCGCCCTACAGCTATCAATGGTCCACAACCCCAATCAGCAACTTGCAGGCAATCGTCCTGGATAGCACGGGGTACTATCAAGTCACCGCGACAGACGCTGCGGGATGTACCGATGTACGCAGCCTCATCATGGAGGCGCCCGTGAGTCAAACGGCTTATGATCTGAAAGGGTATATTTTCGCCTCGCATTTCAGGCAGGGCGTTTCCCAAACAATGCAGATTGAGGCATTGAATGATGGTTGCCTCTCGACCAATGCAGATCTGAGCCTCACACTCGACAGCCAACTCACATTTTTGTCGTCAAACCCAAGCCCGACCTCCATTTCCGGGCAGACAATTTCCTGGAATCTAGGATCGATCGACTATTTTTCACCACATTTCCTCTCGGATGTCACCGTCGTACTTGACACCAATGCGACGGGCAATCTCGTCTGCTCAGACCTGCTGATCTTGCCGCAATCGATGGATTTCAATCCAAGCAACAATGCATTCCATGATTGCGAGTCGATCGTAGGTGCGTTTGACCCCAATGACATTCGGGTATTCCCGCAGGGCGCTTGCAACAGCAACTACATTACTTCAGACCAGACATTGACCTATTTCATTCGGTTCCAAAACGTAGGCACCGCAGATGCAATTAATATCAGGGTGCAAGCATTGTTAAGTCCATATTTGGATGTGAACACTTTACATCTCGTCGGAAGCAGCCATTCACCCCGGCGCACCGAAATTGGATTGGCGGGCAGCTTGAACTTCATTTTCGACAACATCCACCTGCCTGACAGTACCACAGATGAAGCTGGAAGCCATGGATATGTGATTTTCGAGATCAAGCCCCTTGCGCAGTTGCCCGTTGGCACAGGAATCGGCACAGGGGCAGCAATCTATTTTGATTACAATGCACCGGTTTTGACGAATGTAGTTTCCAACACCATCACGAGCTCGATCAACTCGCCCAATACTGCCGTCACCTACATCACCAATGGATTGCAAGCAAGTGCCGCCAATGCGAGCTATCAGTGGCTGGACTGTGACAACGGCAATGCACCAATCTCAGGGGAAACCAATCAAACCATCGCCCTTTTCAATACCGGCCACTATGCCGTCATCGTCACCGAAGGTGCCTGCTCCGATACTTCCGATTGCTTTGCTTACCCTTTTGTCGTGGGGCAGGCGGAGCCTGATCCCATGTCGCTGCTGATGCGCGCCTATCCCAATCCCAACCAAACCGGGTTGCTTCATGTGGATCTTTTCCAGACAGAAAAGGACTTGACGGCGCAAATTTTGGACGTTTTAGGTCGCATCGTGGGAGAGGGAACCTACCGAAATACAGGTTCCATCGCCCTGCAACTGCCCGCGCAAGCAGGGATCTACTACGTGCGGTTGCGCTCGGCTACGGGAGCGAGCGCAACGCTCAAGGTCGTGCGGGAATAGGTCTAGGGCTTGCAGGTTGCCGATGGATTCTGCATTTTTAGGAAAAGTTCTCATTGCCATCCGTTGAAAATGCACGTCCGATACCTTCAATTGTTGCTGCCGATCCTCGCAATGATTTTCGGTGGCATGGTGTATGCCCAACCCAACCCCAAACCCGTCGATTCGACAGAAATCAAGGCATTGGATGCGAATAACTCGCATGGGTTCGGCACCCTTGGCCCTTTTGGTGGCTCGGGCGAAGGTGAGGAGCCACCGGGCTACCACGGGGAATGGTGGGGCGAAGGTGACGGGGAATACAACGGCAACGACTTCCATACCGGAGATGATTTCCAAGACGTCGCCAATGACATCGTTCGGATGGAAATCGGGTCCATCAATGGCGGTGCGATTCCGAAAGCCATCGGAAAGCTGCGGAACTTGCGGGAGCTTTTGATTGATTACGATGGAACTTTTCCGCTTCCAAGCGGACTTTGGAGTTTGCCCAAACTGGAGCGGCTCACCTTGCGTCCGCGTGCAAATGCCAAGATTAGCCCGGACATCATCAACATGAAAGCCATCAAGCAATTGGCAATCATCGGTGGCCTGAGTGACACTGTTCTGGTTCCCAATGCCATCGGAAAATTGTCCTCCCTAGAAAGTCTCTCCTTGCTATGGTGCCGAACCGAGGCCCAAGGATTGAACCTTTCTGGACTAAACCACTTGAAATATTTGATGTTGAAAGGCATGAATATGGAGAACGTCCCAAGTGGCATTGGCAAACTCGTCGCATTGGACACGCTCATCATGAGCGAAAACACCTTGGTGAAATTGCCCCCAGAAATTGGCAACCTTGCGCAACTGACCCATCTGGACCTTGCTTCCAATCACCTCAACTCGCTTCCACCGCAAATCGGCGAACTGCATCGGCTCCAAAGCCTCGATCTCCAAGGAAGTGCCCTCATTTTCCTCCCCACCGAACTGGGAAAACTTACGGATCTCCGCGAACTCAACCTCGAACGCAATCAACTCAGAAGCTTGCCAGAATCCATCGGGCCGCTAGAAAAACTCGAACACCTCGACCTCAGTTCCAATGTCCTCACAAGTTTGCCGAATTCCCTAGGTGGATTGCAAAGCCTCAACACCCTCGTTTGTGACCATAACCAACTCTCAACCCTCCCAACAAGTATCGGCAACTTGCACCAACTCATGTCACTGTACCTGAGCGAAAACCCCATGACAGACCTCCCTCGAGAATTCATTCAATTGAAGGCCCTCGGCCTGCTCTACTTGGACAAAGCGGGTTTGCTCGGATTGCCCCGCGAAACCTGGGATTTTATCAATCAGTTCGGGGGCAAATTTACAAGCGTCCCCACGGAAATCGCTGACAAGCCACTCGCATACTACCTCGCACACCCCGACATAGACGCTTTTTCCAAACGCTACATCCAAGGTGATTTGGCATTGTTTGCCTTTGAAGGATTGGATCAAATCAACGACAGCCTTTGCACCAACAACCCCGAGACAGCACCTTTTACCTCTATCAGTTTTCCCGCTATTGGAAGCCATTGGATGCCGGCGATACATGGTTTGGGTTGCGTCAACTTTTTGGTTCCGAGAGGGTGGCAGCAGCATTTATTTTGCAACATCCTTGCGCATTCATTTCCCAAGTAAAAAATGGCCGCTACAGCGATTTGTACATTATCTGGATCAAAAGTGCACGCGGTAACTTGTGGCAAGCCAACCACGAATATTCAGCGCTTTTCCTCGCCTTGCAAGCCAAAATGCATGCCGACTGTGGCGAAAGCCTCGACCGAGACTTATTGCAAATGGTCAAGGATTTGAAGGATTGATCGCTGGAATAGGCAATCAAATCCTCTCTGAAAATGATAATTGCGTAGCTGTAAACAGGATTTTGGTTGGCAATAGATTGAGTCTTGTCAGGATTCCATTTTCCGTGAAATCAACAGGATAGCTTTGTGGAAAGTCAATTTCCATATGAAAAAAGCAACTACAATTCTGGTTTTGATGGCCCTGTTTGCGGCAAATTCCTTGTCAGCGCAACTCCGATTTGCAGGCCGAGTACACGCGGTAAGCCGCGAATACCACCACTATCCTGATCAATGGGCAGCCTACCAAATGCTGGGAATGCCTGATGTTTATCCAACATACGACGATGCCGGCGGGGCATGGACACCTTCGAGCTACGGCGATCAGCGCGATTGGGTGGAGTTGGATTTTGACAATGCCGGCCCTGTCGACAGCATTCTGATTTGGGAAACCTATACACCGGGCTATATTGATACGGTTTATGTCCAAAATGCGGGGAATGGGAATTGGCTTCCAGTTTACACGCATTTTCCGAGTGCAGCCCCGCAGGTATCGCGCATTCTTCGAATCGGATTTCAAATGACCAATTTTAATGTGAGCCGCGTTCGCATTGCGATTGCCAATGATTTGGCTGGCGGTTATCCCGAGATCGATGCGGTTGCCTTGCATCCTGCCTCCAACCCCAACTTAGTTTTGAGCAACGCTATTGGAACCGCGGTAAACTTGGATGGTGTGGACGACGAGTATCATACCAACACGCCGATTGAGAATGCTTTTACTTCTGCCTTCACGATGATGGCTTGGGTGAAGCCAATGGGCACTGCAAACAATGTCCTTTATGGACAATATGGCGGCGCGATTGTAAGTGATTCTTATCATTCCATTTTCACGGTCACCGTCGCCAACACAGGTGGTGGAGACAGCCTCTATCTGCAAACTTTGGGTTCTGTCAGTGGCGTGGTTTCCATGCCCTATTCGTCCGGAAACTGGATGCATATCGCCATGGTGCAAACGGCCGACTCCTTGATTGGATACCAAAATGGGCTGCGGGTCGGCGCCGTCAATTCGGTCCCACCAACAATGGCCTATTATTCCTTCAGCTTGGGCAAAAACGATGACAGCGGAGAATATTTTGAGGGGCAAGTAGACGAATTGAAATCCTTTAACCGTGCATTGAGCGCGGTAGAGGTCGCAAACCAGCAAAATTTGGTCGGTAACGCTGCGATCACGACTGGCCTCACGGGCTACTGGCAATTTAATGAAGGCAGTGGTACAGGTCATTACAATGCCTACAACCACATTACGGATTCCCTGTTGTATGGGGCCTCTTATGTTCAAGCAGGATTTGTGGTAGCGGTTGATCCGTTGCTTGCGCCCAAGTTTGAACTATTCCCCAATCCAACCACTGGATTGCTCCAACTTCGTGGAGATTTGCACCAAGTAACGGCGGTTCAAATGCTTGATCTTGCTGGAAGAGTGTTGACAGTTCCGCAATCCAAAGGCGGCGGCTCTGAGATCACATTGGATCTTACCAGCCTTCCCGCGGGCATGTACTTGGCTCGTGTGCAAGGCAGACAATTTACCTACACCGAGAAAGTGATCTTGAAATAAAGTTTTGAAGGGTTGATTTTTTGAACGGCGAGGTTGTTTTTGGACAGCTTCGCCGTTTCCCCTTTTTCAAGCTTTGGATGCAAAGGCATCGATCGTTACAGTGCAAAAGAATGCAGCATTCACTCACTGAGAAAAATCCCAATGGATGAATGCTGTATTTCTGGATTGGAAATCCTCCTTTAGCGATCAGTTCGCCACAATCGTATTACCGGCCAAGGTAATCGTACCACTTCTGGCAAGCGCGCGGCCGTCCAAGGTTGCTCCTGTATTGAAACTGATGGATTGCATGGCCATCACGGTTCCTTTGAAGACGGATGTGGTGCCAAATGTTGCCGAACTGCCAACCTGCCAGAAGATATTGGAGGCTTGGGCAGAACCCGCAAGGATCACCTTCCTGCCTGACGTGGTCGTGAGCGAAGATGCAATTTGGATGATGAACACCGCATCGGCATCACCTTGCGCGTCAAACGTCAAGTCGCCGGATGAAATGGCGAGGGAAGATGTGGATTTGTAAAGGCCAGGTGTAAGGGTCAATCCGCCGAGATTACCTGACAGGGTCACGATTTGGGTACTTGTGCGGCCCGCAGCATCATTGTAAGCTGCGGTCAAATCCAATTTTGCCTGTGTCGCGACGATGTCGTTGATGTGCAGCACACCGTTCAGGATTCCCGGAGGAAATCCGCCGACGGACGAGCCGGGACTGAGTCCCAAATCACCGGTGATCACCGTTGCGCCCGTGCTTGTGACGGCAGTTCCGGCAAGGACCGCCAAATTTGAATTGCTACCCAAAGCGATGGTTGTCTGTCCCACGGTTTGCACGGGAATGATCTGATCCTTTTTGCAGCCCAACATCGAAAGCGAGCCTGCAATGAGGAAGAGGAATACGTATTTCATGTTTTTCATCATCTGAATTTTGTGTGGAGCAACGAATGCATTCTCCAGCGGTGCAAAATTGGTGGCATTCGGAGTCGGAATCATGACAGAACTCCAGCGATAAGTTGCAGAAGTCACGGGTTTCGGTCCCTCACTGCAAGGCGATCAAATGGCGATTGCCCTTATCTTGCAACATGGAATCTACCGCGTCGCATTTCCACTTTGTGCAAATCCTGTTTTCAGCAGCGATGCAGGAAGTGCTTGTCCTGACGCAGGATAACGTGTTGCAACGTTGGAATGTGCGTGACGGGGCCCACAAGTTGGTGCAAGAGGTGAACGGGCAAGAAGAAATCAGGCTTGTTGCCATGGACGATGAACGATTCATCCTACTGTCTGTCAATAGGAGATTGGTTCAAGTTCGGGCTTGGAATGCGATGGCGCTGTTGCAGGAGTTTGAATTGCCGATGGAAGAATTGGATTACCTCTGGGATGGGTTGTATCTGCCGCGACATCAGTATATTTTAGCCGGTGGCGGCCACAATCCCTACTTTTTCATTGACCTGCGATCTGGAATTCTCACGCGGGCCGAGGGCCCCAACGATTTTGCCGATTTTCTCGCTTGCAATGAAGACGAGTCCTTGCTTGTCCATTCCAACACCGATCAGGACCACTATTATCATATCCGTGTGATCGATTGGCCCAATTTGAAACTGCGATTCCTGCATCGTTTCGATGGAACTTGGCGGTACCACAATGATGTCCTAGTTTGGCGTCCTGACGCTGACGAATTGCTAAACGTTGCACTTAATGAAGTGCGTTCCTACGCAGTTTCCAAGGACACCCTCATGAAGAAATGGACCCTGCCACATCCGGTTTTGGAAAGAGGAGAAGAGAGAGCGCAGAAGCGTTCAGGTGCGAAATTTTTTGAGGATGCCTTGTATGTCGCCTCAGGGAAAGCACTTGCGCAAATCGTTGATTCACAAATTCGAAGGCAATGGGAATTACCCGCCATTGCACAGGATTTGGCCATTGATCGGGAGGGCAGAATCGCCTACGTTGCGATGAAAAGCGGATTCATCGGAATTGCGATTTGAGTTTTGTAGGTGCGTGCAGGCGAGAATGCGGCTGAAGTTTTACCTCGAAGGCAGCGCATCAACTTGGTGTCTTCGTGCCTTGGTGGCAAAAACACAGAGCCATCCGATTCAAAAGAAAATCCTAAATTCCCTTATGAAAACGCCGGAAACCCATGAATGAAGACGAATTCGCTGAGAATACAAGTTCGAGACCCTTTGATGCCAAGGAATCCTTTCGCGCTTGGGAGAAAATGCGCTGGATCTTCAACCTCGCTGTCGGATTGGTAGGCGTCGCCTGTATTGCCTTGTATGCCAAGCACTTCGGGATGCAGGACTTGATCGAATTGATCGCCTATGGATTGGTCGCCAACCTGTTCTACTTCCTAGGCCATTGGGCGGAAATGTTTGATCAGACGGTCCTGAATGGCAAGTTGGGCTTGTACAAGTTCCGTATTCACATCTTCATTGTTGGAACGGTCGGATCGATGTTGCTGACATTTCTGGCCACTTGGGCGTTTTACAACTTTGCTACCGCTCCCTTTTGAATCCCGCATCCGACATCCCGCAAGGCACAATTACTTGCCACTTGGAACATGAACATGCCGATCGCTATGCCGTCCTCGGTGCTTTGGAAGTGGTAAAGACGTATTTTCAAGACCTCGTCGAATGCCAGCAACTCAAGCGTTGCAGGGTCTGCGGACAGCTTTATTTCTGCGATTTTCAGGATGTAACCCGATATTTTGACCACGACGGCATGCAAGACCATGCCTTGATTCCAGTGAAAGATGCCGCTGCCGCCGAAGTGCTGTTCCACCAACCGCGGTCGCAACGTGATGCTTTGAAAGCACTTGTGATGGTTTGGCCCCCTGAGACGGCAGCTCCATCTTGGCGGAACCGATAGGTGCTTGAACAGCTTGCAGCTTAATTTTCCATCAAACCTGCGTCCTGTTTCAAAATTTCCAAATGCGTTTGTAATTTTAGGACATGAGGCATTTATCGACCATTCTTTGCTTTTTGCTCCTTTTTTCCTCCCTCCAAGCCCAAAAGCCGGGTGATATCGTCGCGCGTACCACCTTGGACTCCCGCTTCGCGCCGTTCTACCACGGTGTCGCTTCGGGAGATCCCATGCCCGACCGCGTGATGATCTGGACGCGTGTCACCACGCAGGACCTTGGTCCGATCCAAGTCAATTGGGCCATGGCGACAGATACCGGCATGACCAACGTCGTGCGTTCGGGAGTGGCGACCACAAGCGACACCATTGATCATACGCTCAAAGTCGACGTCACGGGTCTCAATGCCGGGACTTGGTACTACTATCGCTTTGAATACCAAGGGCGCTATTCCTTGACCGGCCGCACTTACACGGCTCCGACGGGCGCCGTTGATTCGCTGCGTTTTGGGGTGGTCTCCTGCTCCAACTACGAAGCGGGCTACTTCAATGCCTACGGCGCCTTGGCGCAACGCAACGATCTCTACGGCATTTTCCACCTCGGAGACTATATCTACGAAGGTGGCGGTGACGGGCAAGACGACCGGGACCACGATCCCGACCACGAAATCATCGACCTCACCGACTACCGCATTCGCCACAGTCAGCACAAACTTGACGAAGACCTGCGTTGCCTCCATCAGATGTACCCCTTTGTCACCGTTTGGGACGACCATGAGAGCGCAAATGACAGCTACAAAGACGGCGCAGAAAACCATTCGCCGGGAAGCGAAGGCCCTTGGGCGGACCGCAAAACAGCTGCGATTCAGGCCTACAAGGAATGGATGCCGTTGCGCGATCCCGATCCGGGCAACCGCGAGCGCATTTGGCGCACCTTGCACTATGGCAACCTCATGGACTTGATCATGCTCGACACCCGCCTCTACGCGCGCGACGAGCAAGTTTCGGGTGGCGGAATTGACGACATCACCCGCAACTTGATCGGCCCCGAGCAGCTCGGATGGCTCAGCAATGAATTGGAAAATTCGACGGCGCAGTGGAAGGTGTTGGGGCAGCAGGTGATGATGGCTCCTTTGGAGGTGCCCTTCCTCGGCCCTGTCAATACCGACCAATGGGATGGCTACCGCGCCGAACGTCAGCGCCTTTACGACAGCATCCTCACCAAACAAATTGATAATGTGGTCGTGCTCACGGGCGACATCCACAGTGCTTGGGCCAATGATTTGCCGACCGGAAACTATATCCCCAACACCGGTGCCGGGTCTGTCGGCGTCGAATTTGTCTGCACGAGCATCACGAGTACCAATTCGGTGGTGAATGTGCCGATTAACATCATCAATGCCGCCAATCCGCATATTAAATACGTGAATCTTGCCGACCATGGGTATTCGATTTTGGATTTGAACCAAGTGCGGGCACAAAACGACTATTGGTATGTGACCAATGTCTCGAACGCCAACCAATACGGCGACTCCTGGGAGGAATCATGGTACTGTGCCGACACGACCGCACATTTGCAGCAAGCTGCTGATACAAGCCGGCCATCCTTGGCAGTGCAAGCAATTCAGCCACCCAAGTTTCCGCCCAATTTGGCGATTGCCGTCGATGATCCAACGACCACCGATGGTTTGGTGGCCTTGCTGGGCGGATATCCGAATCCGTTTCATACGGAGTTCATGCTCAAGTACTACCTCCATGCCAATGCCCGCGTGCGCATCCGCCTGCTGGACCTGAACGGGCGCGTGATCGAGGAGCAAAATCCGGGAAAGCAAGGGACAGGTCTGCACATCGCTGAATTTTCGCAGCCGCAACTCGCCAATGGCATGTATATCGCCGAGCTCAGTGTCAATGGCCGCACGACTTCTCAACGGATGATCAAATACTGAAACATGGAAAAGGTGGACATTGAAAGAGTTGTGGCTTCAGCGCCAGCCTATTATCACAATTACATTCGCAAAGCAGGCGAAGGGGATTTGCTGGAAAGTATGGAATCCCAAATCGAGGAAGCGCGCGACTTCTTCGGAATCCAATGTCATGACTTGCGTGACTTCCGGTATGCGCCCGGCAAATGGACACCCACGGAAGTTTTGGGCCATTTGACCGACAGCGAACGCATTTTCCAGTACCGCGCAGTCCGATTCGCCAGAAATGACAAGACGGAATTGCCAGGATACGAAGAGAATGACTACGTGGCTGCTGCCAATTTCACCGCACGCGGCATGGAAAGCCTGTTGGATGAATTCGAATACATGCGCAGGGCCGGCATTGTCCTTCTATCCTCGTTGACGGAGGAGGAAAGGTGGCGTTCTGGCATCGCCAACGGCAATCCGATCAGCGTCTATGCACTTTTTTACGCCAATGTCGGGCATTTCAACCACCACGTGGGAGTGGTGAGAGTGAAAAGTGAAAAGTTACAGTGAAAAGTGATCAGTGAGAAGTGAAAAGTTTACTTTGGCGGCACCGCAGACTTTTCACTTATAGTTTTTCACTTTTCACTTTTCACTTCTCCGGGAATCTGAATCCGTCGAGGAACATCTGTTGCGCATTGAAAATGGGGTACTCTTCGGCTCCGTAGAGGAGTAAGACGGCAAGAAACTCGCCATTGCACCAAGATTTTACCGCGTATTGCAGCTCGTCGGCATCTTCCCAGTAATCGATCACACCGACGGCACCGGGGGCACTTTCCAAGGTATGGCCGAGGCCATAGCCTGCTGATCCAGTCACGCCAAATTGTGTTTGCAAAAAGTCGAGATAGCTTGTGATCATGTCGTTCATCGTCTCCTTGTCGTTGCCGATGGGTTCGCTGAACTTGACCAGGATCACCGCAAAATTGAAGTCGTTGTGGGTCACTTCGCCGGTAAATACCTCTGAATTGTCTTCGCTGAGGCTCATTTCAAAGGCACCCGGATCGCCTGGCAGATAGACATTGCAACCTGTTTCCGCGATGGCATACTTGGCGAATCGTGGAACGGATTGGCTCCAAGCGACCGTTGTGAGCACGAGCAGTAGGGGAAGGATGAAGAAACGTTTCATAGATGCTTTCAATCGTTTTTTAAATGTAATGGCAAAAACCGTGCAAGGAACAGGGTGGGCCAATGAATTTTTGAATGAAGGGCCTGATTTTTCTCAATGAAATGGTGCAATCGCCCGCACAATCGAATAGGTGCAGCGCCGATGCGTTGCATCAATCGACTTGCAATCAGGAGTTTCTGTCGATAAAGACACGCCTTTCAGCCACTTTTCCTTTTTTGCAGACAATTCGAATTCCAGCAGCCCATTGTAACTGCCGAATTGATCTACGTGATGGAAACGGCCACCTTCGAGCGAGTCGCCTGCAGCAATTTCCGACGGAAGAAACTGATCCCTGCCGATGTATTTCTGTTGATGGTCGATGATCTTGATGGAAATGGGTTTCTTGGTGCGGTTCAGAATCACAACCTCGGTATCGAATTGGACAGCTTCGCGCTCCTTTTTTGGACCAACCGGGTCAATAGTCGGACAGGGTTTGTCCGGTAGTACGCCCGGTGTAACCGCCGGTTTGGTCTCGGTTAATGGTGTTGGATGCGGATCTGAATCGGGCCGCTCAGGCGACAAGTGTTGCAACGGATTCCGGGGATCCAAATCCTCCGATTTTCCCGTTTGAATGCCGTTTTCGTCAAACCTGAAGGTCGTGCCACCTGATTGAATTCCGGCATCCGGATGCCACCGCTCATGTGCCACACTCACCGCACCGTTGGGATGGTATTTGAATTCGACGGAGCGGATCATGTGCATCCGGCTTAATACACCGCGGTAAATTTCCTTGCCTTGTTGATCATAGGCGACAGCATAACCCTCTCGAGATGCCTGCGGCATGTGCCAAACAGTAGACACCTTCGTCGAATTTTGAAAATAATGGTAGCGGAAGGACTCTTCGCCTTTGGTGACGATTTTGTCGGTCCCCTGGGCTATCAGCATGGAGGGAATCAACCCGAACAGGCTCGACACCAACAGCAAAAGAAATGGCAAACGCAGTTTCATGCCGGTAAAAGTGCAAGTTTTAGGCCAGAAATTTACTGCTGAGTGTATTGCCACCAAGACACCAAGTTCAGCGTTCCAACTTGGTGCCTTGGTGGCCAAATTCTAAATCCAAAACTTCAAAATCACCACTGACCACGCTAGAATCCGGTTTACCTTTTAGCTTTGGGCAAAATTGTACACCAAGATGCTTCCCAAAAAGAATCCGACAGAGACCCTTGCTTGGAAAAAGTTGAGCGCGCATGCGCAGGAGATGCAATCCGTGCAGATGAAATCCCTCTTTGCAGCCGATGCGAAACGTTTTGATCGCTTGTCCATTTCCTTTGGCGAATTGCTGTTGGACTACTCCAAAAATATCGTCACCGACGAAACCCTCAGCCTTTTACAATCCCTCGCCACCGAATGCGACCTTGCCGCAGCCATTGAAGCGATGTTTGGAGGCCAAGCCATCAATGAAACCGAAAACCGCGCGGTCTTGCATACCGCCTTGCGCGACTTCAGTTCGCCAAACTTGTTTTTGGACGGCCATGACATCTTGCCCGACATTCGCAGCGTGCAACAGCAGATGCAAAACTTTTGCGCAAAAGTCCATGACGGCAGTTGGACGGGCTATACCGGCAAACGTATCCGCAATATCGTGAACATCGGCATCGGCGGCAGCGACCTCGGTCCGGTGATGGTCACCGAGGCCCTCAAACCCTATTGGATCGACGGCATTCACGCGTTTTTTGTATCCAATGTCGATGGCAGCCATATTGCGGAGACCCTCAAACAGGTCAATCCCGAGGAAACGCTGTTCCTGATCGCCTCCAAAACATTTACCACGCAAGAAACCATGGCCAATGCCCATACTGCGCGGGAATGGTTTTTGCGTAGTGCCATTGATCCTCAGTGGGTAGCAAAGCACTTTGTTGCGCTTTCGACGAATGAAAAGGAGGTTACGAAGTTTGGGATTGCGCCGGAAAATATGTTTGGCTTCTGGGATTGGGTCGGCGGACGCTACAGCTTGTGGAGCGCAATTGGCCTTTCGATTGCCTTGACAATCGGCTATGATCGCTTTGAAGCCTTGTTGCAAGGTGCCCACGCCACCGATCAACATTTTCGCAAGGCACAGTATGACCGCAATATCCCTGTGATTTTGGCATTGCTCGGCATCTGGTACAACAATTTTATTGGTGCGACCACGGAGGCGATTTTACCCTACGATCAGTACCTGCACCGCTTTGCAGCCTATTTTCAGCAGGGAAACATGGAAAGCAACGGCAAACAGGTTGACCGCAATGGCAATCCCGTAACCTATGCAACAGGGCCGATCGTTTGGGGTGAACCAGGGACGAACGGGCAGCATGCATTTTATCAGCTCATCCACCAAGGCATGCATTTGATTCCTTGCGATTTCATAGCGCCCGCCCGCAGCCACAATCCGATTGGAGACCATCACGCCATCTTAATGTCCAATTTCCTAGCGCAATCAGAGGCTTTGATGAACGGCAAATCTGAAGAGGAAGTCGCCGCTGAATTGGCTGGCATGGACGAAGCCGCGCGAAAGAAGTTGTTGCCATTCAAGGTTTTTGAAGGCAATCGCCCGAGCAATACGATTCTCCTGAAACAGATGACGCCCTACAACCTTGGCGCCTTGATCGCCATTTATGAACATAAGATCTTCGTGCAAGGCATCTTATGGAACATCTTCAGTTTTGACCAATGGGGCGTCGAACTCGGCAAAAAGCTCGCCTCCAAAATCCTCTCCGAATTAAAAGGCGAAAGCGATCCTGCTGCGCACGATTCCTCCACCAATGGGTTGATGGCGGCTTTGAAGACGTGGCGTAATTAGGTCAGGGAATAAATCCTGGATCCATTCGCAGACTCAAATTTTAATGCGCTACCACCAATGAGTGTGTGACAGACTTTCCGCCTGCGGTAATCTGTACACGATAAATCGCTGCTTCGAGCTTGTCGGTGCCCAAAACCCATTCGTTTTCGCCCGCATCTAGGGTTCGGACTTCCGATTGAACCACCTTGCCCGTCACGTCAATCACCCGCACGATTGCCTGCTGATCCACAAGGCTGTACACAAAAAGTTCGGCGCCGATGTCTGCCGGATTGGGGAAGATGTTTTTGAGCACGAAGTTTTCGCCAGTGGTGCTGTAAAGCAGTTGACGCACTTCGGAATAGGTGACTTCGCCATTTTGGTCATTGATCGCGAGGCGGTAATACCAAAGTCCTTCCGGCAGGTCTTCTTCCTCCATTTGGTATTGTTGGAAGCTGCCATTTGCACCTGTTGCAGGGAGCGTTTGAATGTTTTGGAAATCCATATCGGGTCCAGCGCGTTGAACGGTGTAGCTGTCAAGGTTGATTTCTTGGGATGACTGCCAGCTGATCGTGGCTTTGTTTCCGTCAAGTTGTGCGCCAAATTGTTGAAGTTCCACAGGCAAAATGACACTCAGCAAGTTGTCCATCCCGATGGAAGGCCATGACGACCCGACGCCCGGGTGTACACGGATCACAAATCTGCTCCAGCTTGAGGTCGGTGTAAATACGGCATTATAGGTTTGCCAGCCTGAGTGTGTGAAGTTGCCCGATGTCCAGAGCAGTTGGGTAAACGCGCAATTGCTCGCTCCGCCGTAAATGTTCACGATCGCACCACCATTCCAGTTGACGTTGTAAATGGCGAGGTTGGCAAGCTTGAAATTGATGGCATAAGGCGTGCCGGCGACCATCGCGACGGGAAGTGTTTGGCCTGTACTTTCTTGGGTGCCAGGACTGCTGACTAAAAACACCATGCCCAAATAAGAAACACCATGGGCGGGCGCCAGCGTCACTCCCCAGCAACCCGGTTGGGTATCCGGCGAGCCTTGGCAGCCGGGCCAACTCGGCGGAGGAATGGACGACCCTGGAGGCGAACCTTCAAAAGAAGGATTGGTCCACGTCATCTGCGCCATGAGTGAACCCGACAAGAGCAAGCCGAGAAAAAGTAATAGATGCTTCACGGGTTCAAGTTACGAAGGGAAGGCGAATTGAAAAAGTCCGATGTCGAATGCGGGAATTTCGTAGTTGGGATCAACGAGCAAATAGGTTACTGCAATGTTGTTGATTTGAGCACATTGCCCTACAATTTCCCCTAACTTCTTCGCATCTTTGAACAAAACACGTTACGATGAAATTTGACGTCAACGATCTTGAAGGAGGACCATTCGAAAGTTTGGAGGATCTCAACAAAGCGCTTGCTGCTCATTTTGAAAAAATGAATAGCCGTGCCATTGCCGATTTTCAGGGACTGAGCCCAACGCAGATGCATCTTTTGCTGCATCAAACCTTTCAAAAGGATTCGCCGCTCAAGGTAAAAACGCCTACTAATGCACAATTGGAGCGGATTCCGTTCTTTTTGTTGGTCGTAGATCTGCTTAAAGCCGTGCAAGCCGCGGGTCAAGTCAAGGCCACCTCAAAAGGGAATCTACCTGTCGCCCTTTGCAAGGAATTGTATGCTAAAAAGTATATTCTGCATGAAATGATCGAATCGGGAATCACCAAAGCCTACAAGGAAGAGGATTATCAGGCGCTTCATGCGGCGCATATCGTCTCCAAAAAGGCGGGCTTCCTTCGCCTGCTCAAGGGCAAGATCATGCTCACCAAAAAGGCCGAAAAACTTTTGCAACCCGAGCACCAACCGACGCTATTCGAAGAACTGCTGGAAACCTATTGCAAGAAATTCAACTGGGGGTATCTGGACGGCATCGAGGATCAGTCCGCCGCCCAAAACGAAATGGGTTTCCTGATGCTCCTGCTCTCCAAATTTGGTGACCAAGACCGCAAAAGTGACTTCTACGCAGAAAAATGTTTGGAGGCGTTCCCGATCTTGAAGACTCACTTGGGAAAAGGCTATTTTCCCGCAACAGTGGAAATGTCGCATGCCGTTGAAATTCGTTTTCTCCACCATTTCGCAGCATGGTTTGGCTTGGCAACAGCCGTGGTAGTGGAGAATGTCAGGTATCAGCGAGACCAAAGCTACCACAAGACGCCGCTGATGGATGAGCTTTTTGGGTTTGTGGTGTGATGGGGGCGATGGATCGATGAAACTAATTGTCGAATTCCCAATGTATGTCGTTTGCTCCTACCATGGGGCCGACGAGCTCGACGTGACATTGGACGACAATATTTCCTACCTGATCGGGAAGTATTGTTATGACAATGGGATTGCATTCAAGATATTGGATTTGTGTTTCGTCGATCCGGAACCCAATGTCCATGATGAACTGCTTCGGTATCAGGTTGAATTGGGAGTCAATTCCGATGAATTCAATCCGAACTGGATGCTGAAAGAATTGGAAATCGAGAATTTTGAAAAGGGGCTTACCATAAGGTCCGAGAATGGAGCAATTCTCTATGCAGATGAATACAGTGCAGACATTCATTTTCGAAGGGAAAT